>VGIY01000136.1 GCA_016867695.1 Candidatus Eiseniibacteriota bacterium
CCGAGCCGCTGAAGTAGACGCGGCCCTGGCCGAGGACGTCCGGCCCGACCGCCTCGCCGGAGCCCGCCCGAGCCCGACCGCCCTTCATGGCGCTCCACATCCCCCACCTCCCCTGCTAGCATGCGGCCTGGTCCAGGTCTTCAATCCCCAGGGGAGGAAACGCCGGGCGTGCAGGGCTTCCCTTCGTGCCAGCTCTTCCGAGCCGCGGCCTCGTGGGCCGCCTCGCCGGGCGCGGCGTCCTGGTGGGCGGCCGCGCCGGGCGCCGCGGTTCCGCAGCCGGCCGCGCCGGGGGCGGAAGCTTCGTCGGTGCTCCCGCTGGGCGGCCTGCCCCCCGCGGTCGCGCCCCTGGCCGGGGCGGCGACGGCCACCGAGACCCTCTTCCTCCAGACCACGCTGGTCCTCATCCTCGCCGTGCTGGTCGGCTTCGTCGGCAGCAGGCTGCGCCAGCCGCTCATCGTCTCCTTCATCGCCGTGGGCATCCTCGCCGGACCGCACGTCCTCGACCTCGTCCACGACCCCCGCTCGCTCGAGCTGCTGGCCGAGATCGGCATCTCCATCCTGCTCTTCATCGTCGGCCTGAAGCTCGATCCGGGGATGATCCGCACCATGGGCCGGGTCGCGGCGGCGACCGGGCTGGGACAGATCCTCTTCACCTCGCTGGGCGGCTTCGGACTGGCGCGGGCGCTGGGCATGGACGTCACGACGGCGATCTACGTGGCCGTCGCGCTGACCTTCTCCAGCACGATCATCATCGTCAAGCTGCTCTCCGACAAGCGGGAGATCAACGCCCTCCATGGCCGGATCGCCATCGGCTTCCTCATCGTCCAGGACCTCGCCGTGATCCTGGCCATGATCGCCCTCTCGGCCTACGGCTCCGGGGGGACCGGCGAAGCGCTGCTGGGCAGGCTCGCCTCCGTGATCGGGCTGGGCATCCTCTTCCTGGGCGGCGTGCTGCTGCTCATGCGCTACGGCCTGCCTCGCTTCCTGCACAGCCTGGCGCGCGTGCCGGAGCTGCTCGTCCTCTTCGCCATCGCCTGGGCCGTCGGCCTGGCCGCGCTCGGCGACCGGCTGGGCTTCAGCAAGGAGGTCGGCGCCTTCATCGCCGGCGTCTCCATCGCCGCGACCCCCTTCCGCGACGCCATCGGCTCGCGCCTGGTCAGCCTGCGGGACTTCCTGCTCCTGTTCTTCTTCATCCACCTCGGCTCGTCGCTCGACCTGCGTCTGCTCGACCAGGCGGTCGTACCGGCGCTCATCCTCTCGGTCTTCGTGCTCGTCGGCAATCCGCTGATCGTCATGGGCATCATGGGCCGGATGGGCTACCGCAAGCGCACCGGGTTCCTCGCCGGCCTGACCGTGGCCCAGATCTCGGAGTTCTCGCTGATCCTGATCGGCCTGGGCGCGACGCTCGGCCACGTCGACCAGGCCACGGTCGGGCTGGTCACCCTGGTCGGCCTGGTCACGATCGCCCTCTCGACCTACATGATTCTCTACTCGGGGCGCCTCTACCGGGCCCTCTCGCCCGCCCTGTCGATCTTCGAGCGTCGCGTTCCCTACCGCGAGGAGACCTCGGCCGAGCAGGCCGCCCGCTCCCTCGACCAGATCGACGTGCTCATGTTCGGCCTCGGCCACTACGGAGGCAGCATCGTCCGCCGCCTGGTCAAGCGCGGCCAGAGCGTCCTGGGCGTGGACTTCGACCCCCAGGCGCTGCGCTACTGGCGCGAGCAGAGCGTGCCCGTGCTCTACGGCGACATGGAGGACCCCGAGCTGCTCGAGCACCTGCCCATCCGCAGCACGCGCTGGATCGTCGCGGCCACGCCCGATCGCCAGGGGACGACCGCGCTCGTCCATCTGCTGCGCGCCGCGCGCTACCCGGGGAAGCTGGCGCTGGCGGCGCGGACGGCGACCGACGCCGAGCACTTCGCCGGCCTGGGAGCCGACCTCATCCTGCGCCCCTACGCCGACGCCGCCGACCAGGCGGTCGACGCGCTGAGCGCGGCCATGCACCGGCTGCCGGCCGAGAGCGAGTGGCCCGCCTCGCTGCGCGAGGCGCGCCTGGAGACGGGCGCGGTCTGGGCGGGAAAGCCGCTCGGCGAGATCCCCGTGCGCAGCGAGACGGGCGTCTCGATCCTCGCCGTCACCCGCGCCGGCCGGACGACTTTCGATCCCCCCGCCGACTTCGTCCTCTACCCTGGGGACCGGCTGGTCCTGCTCGGCGAGCCGGAGAACCTGGCCCGGGCGGCCGCCTTCATCGCCCGCCGCGAGTTCGGCTCACCGGGGGAGGAGGAGGAGGCCTTCACGCTCGCCGGCGTGCGCGTGCCCGACTCCTGTCTCCTGAGCGGGAAGACCCTGGCGGAGGTCCACTTCCGGCGCGACTTCGGCGTGACCGTGATCGCCGTCGAGCGCGGCGGCGAGACGATCCGTTCGCTGACCGCCGCCACGACGCTTCGTGAGGGCGACCGCCTGATCGTCGCCGGCAGCGTCCAGGCGGTCGACGGCCTGCGCGCCGCCCTGGCCGGCGCCTGCGCCTCCCCGCCGTCGAGGCGGTGAGCGCGGGACGGCTAGGTCTCCCGGGGCAGCTCGCCCAGCTCGGCCAGCGAGAAGACCGGCCCATCCTTGCAGACCAGCTTGCCGCCGACGTTGCAGCGGCCGCACATGCCGATCCCGCACTTCATCCGGTTCTCGAGCGAGAGGTAGATCTGCCCGTCGGCGAAGCCCGCTTCCTTCAGCACCGGCAGGGTGAACTTGAGCATCGCCGGCGGGCCGCAGAGGATGACGATCGCGTCGGTCGGGTCCTTGATCTTCTCCTTGACCACCGCGGGGACGAAGCCGACATGGCACTGCCAGCGCGGCGTCCGCGGCTCGCTCTCCTGCATGGCGTCGACGGTGACGTGCATGTCGATGCCGCTCTTCTCGCCCTTCCACTCGTCGAGCCGGTCGCTGTAGAGCAGCAGGCTCAGGCAGCGGGCGCCATAGACGGCGGTCAATCGCTTGAACTTCGGCCGCCGGGAGGGATCGGTCATGTAGACGATCGAGGAGCGCAGCGTCGAGAAGGCGCAGCCGCCGCCGATGATGACGACGTTTCGGCCTTCCATCCGCTCCCATGGATACCAGTTGCCCAGCGGACCGCGCAGCCCGAGCCGATCCCCCGGCCTCATGCTGTGGAGGTGGCTCGTCACCACGCCCATCTTCTGCACGGTGAAGAGCAGGTAGCCCTTCTCCGTCGGCGACGAGGCGATGCCGATCGGGATCTCGCCCTTGCCGGCCACGGAGATCTCGGCGAACTGCCCGGGCAGGAAGGCGAAGCGCGCCTCGTCGGCCGGATCCAGGAAGACCAGCTTGAAGGTCTTCAGCGAGTGGTCCCCCGTCTCGGTGATGATCTCCTCGATCCGCACCGGATAGGGCAGATAGGGATTGCGGTCCCTAGCGATCATGGCGCTCCACCTGTTCGCCGAAGCCGTTCATGCGCGCCGCCACCTCGCGGATGTCGATGTTCACCGGGCAGGCCTCGACGCAGCGGCCGCAGCCGACGCACATGACGCCGCGATCGTACTTGTCGAGGTAGTACTTGAGCTTGTGCATGAAGCGGTTGCGCACCCGCTGGGTCTTCTTGCCCCGCGGGTTGTGCCCCGAGGCGTGCAGCGTGTAGAGCGGGAACATGCAGGAGTCCCAGTTGCGGATGCGGTCGCCTTCCTGCTTGCGCACCTCGTCCTGGATGTCGAAGCACCAGCAGGTGGGGCAGAGGAAGGTGCAGACCCCGCAGTTGAGGCAGGGGGCGGCGACCTCGTCCCAGAACTCGGCCTCGAACAGGGGCACGACCGGCTGGGCCCGCAACCGCCCCGTCGGCAGCTCGGGCGCGGCCGGCTGGGCCCGCAACCGCCCCGCCGGCAGCTCGGGCGTGGCCGCCCGGGCGATCCGCTCCTCGACCTCGCGCAGCGCGTCGGCGGCGGGCTCATCGCCCCCCATCGCCGCCAGGGCCGCCTCGCCCTTCTCCCCCAGCGCCTTCGCCAGGTAGCCCCGGCCCAGGTCGTAGACGATCACGTCCAGGCCCCGCTCGTCGAAGGGGCCGGCGTAGTTCTCCGTGCGGAACATGGTCGCGTCTTCGTCGGCGCGCGCCAGCCCGATCAGCGTCGTCGCCTCCCGGCGGCGGAGCCACCAGGGATCGCGGACCTCGGGCGTGTCGAAGTTGACCTCCAGCACCCGGAAGGCCATCGCGTCGTAGGGCCGGATCCCGACGACCGCCTGCGGCGGGAAGTCCTTCGGCGCCTCGCGCAGGATGTCGTGCTCGGGATCCCGCTCGTCGGTGCTGAAGACCAGCAGCCGCTCCGACTGCGGGAAGACCAGTCCCTTGGGGGGGACGCGGGTCTTGCGATAGTCGAAGTCGGGCCGGACCGAGTCGTCCCACTCGGCGAAGGCGTGGAAGTCGCCCCGGCGGACGGGCACGAAAACCCGGTAGGCCCGGCGCAGCTCCGCGACCGCCGGCGGAAAGGCATCCCTCTCGTAGTATCTCGTCCTCATCCGCGCTCTCGCGACCCCCTACTTGAAAAAGTCATTCAGGTCCTCCGGGCGGTAGCGGTCGAGCAGCGGCCGCTCCTCGAGATCGAGGCCCGCCTCGAAGCCGTAGATCGCCTTGGCCTCCGCGTTCAGCCGGCTCGTCAGGTGGCGCACCGGGATGTCCAGGGGGCAGGCGCGCTCGCAGGCGCCGCAGTCGGTGCAGCGGCCCGCCAGATGGAGCGCGCGCAGGAAGTGGAAGGTGCGCGTGTCGGTCGGATCCGAGCTCTTGCCGACCCACTGCGGCCTGGACTCGTCGACGAAACAGGTCGGGCAGTAGCACAGCGGACAGGCGTTGCGGCAGGCGTAGCAGCGGATGCAGTGGGCGAAGGCCTCGCAGAAGTAGGCCCAGCGCTCCGCGGCGCTGCGCGCCTCCGCGGCGGCGGCCTCCTCGGGCACGGCGGGCACCGCCGGCGAGGCGACCGGCTCGCCGAGCATCTCGTCGGCGACGACCGGATTGGGGTGGGCGCAGGTCCGGCACGGACGGGCGAGGTTCTCGGCGACGGCCAGCTCCTCGTTGCCGTCGGCGAAGGCGATCGTCACCCGCGGCCCCTCGTAGGCGGCGGCGGCCGCCTCCCGCCCCGGGAACCGGCGCCGCAGCGCGCCGGCGTCGAGCATCCCCGTGCAGGGGACGCCGACGATGTAGAGCCGCTCGCGGGCGACCTGGTTCTCCAGCGCCAGCGCCACCAGGCTGCGGGAGACGCAGCCCGTGGCGACGATGCCGATCCGGTCCGCGCGGCCGACCGCGTAGTGGGCCAGGTTCATCCCGCAGCTCGGGTCCCAGATCAGGCTGTCGGCCTGCTCGGCCCGGGTGAGGATCGCCGGCTGCGCGGCCAGCGGCAGCGAGCCCCGCCGGTAGCCGATGAAGCAGTCCACGCGGCCTTCGCCGAGCAGGCGCCGGGCGGCGGCGCGCAGTCTGTCCGTGTAGTCCGTCACTAGACCACCTGCGCCCTGGTCTTGCCCCACTCGCGCGCCGGGCCGGCCCGGCGGACCGCGGCGATCACCTCGCGCGCCGTCGCCGCGAACTTCGGCCCCTCGGCGGCGGAGATCCAGGAGAAGTGCAGCCGATCATCGTCCAGGCCGATGTGCCGGAAGAGGGCGCGCATCATCGTGAATCGGCGCCGCGCGTAGAAGTTGCCGGAGATGTAGTGGCAGTCTCCGGGGTGGCAGCCCGAGACCCACACGCCGTCGGCCCCGCTGCGGAAGGCGGCCAGAATCATCTTCGGGCTCACCCGCCCCGAGCAGGGGACGCGGATCACCTTGAAGTTCGTCGGGTACTGCAAGCGGTTCACGCCGGCCAGATCGGCCGCCCCGTAGGTGCACCAGTTGCAGAGGATGGTCACGATCCTCGGTTCCCACTCGCTCATCCGTCCCTCTCCCCTCCCCTCGCCCGGGCCCGCCATGGCCGCTCCGGGGCACCGGGAGCCCAGCCCGCCCCGGGGGACGGCGCGCGCCGCGTCATCTAGACGAAGGCCTCCTCGATCTGGGCCATGATCTGCTCCTCCGAGAAGCCGCGGGCGAAGATCGCGTTCGAGCGGCAGGCGGCGACGCAGAGGCCGCAGCCCTTGCAGAGGATCGGGTTGATCTCCGACTTCCCCGCCCAGGGCCCCGACTCGAGGAGCCGAGGCGCGCTGTACGGGCAGACCGCGACGCAGACGCCGCAGCTCGAGCAGTGCCGCGGATCCACGTAGGCGACCGTGCCGGAGACATGGATGCTGCGCCGCGCCAGCAGCGTCATCGCCCGCGACGCGGCCGCCCGCCCCTGGGCGATGCTCTCGTCGATGCCCTTCGGGTAGTGCGCCAGGCCGCAGAGGAAGACGCCGTCGGTGGCGAACTCCGAGGGCCCCAGCTTGACGTGGGCCTCGAGGAAGAAGCCCTGCTCGGTCAGCGGGACCTTGAACATCTGCGCCAGCGACTCGTCCGCGTAGGGGACGATGGCCGCCGCCAGCGTCACCAGATCGGCGCGGATCTCCCAGTCCTGGTGCAGCGCGGCGTCGCGGACGCGGACCAGCAGGCCCTCCCCGTCGGGCTGGACCTCGGGCTTGGCGCCCGGATCGAAGCGGATGAACTTGACCCCCTCGCGCCGCGCCCTCTCGTAGACCCTCTCCCGCAGCCCGTAGCTGCGGATGTCGCGGTAGAGGACGTAGGCGTCCAGCTCCGGATTCAGCTCCTTCAGCGCCAGCGCCGACTCGATCGAGTGCGTGCAGCAGACGCGCGAGCAGTAGGGGCGCTCCGGCTCCCGCGAGCCGACGCACTGGATGAAGACCGCCGCCCGCAGGCGCGCCAGCTCGGGATCCCGGTCGATCAGCCGCCGGTCCAGCTCCTGGTGGGTGAGCACCCCGGGGTGCCCGCCGCGGCCGTACTCGCTCGGCTCGAGCGCGCCCGCGCCGGTGGCGACGACGGCCACGCCGTGGCGGATC
>VGIY01000137.1 GCA_016867695.1 Candidatus Eiseniibacteriota bacterium
GATCGGGGCGGGTCATGGGGCGTGCGGTGGGAAGGGGGGGCGGGATGAGCGCGCGGCAAGGCGTCTGGCGAGAGCAACTGCCGCTGGGAGCGGCGACCCTGTCGTTGGAGACCGGTCGCATCGCCCTCCAGGCGGCCGGGGCCGTCTGGCTGCAGTGGGGGCGGATGGTGCTCCTGGCGGCCGCCAGCAGGCAGGAGGCCGGCGGACCAGCCGCCGGGTTCTTCCCGCTCACGGTCGAGTACCGGGAGAAGCTGGCCGGCGCGGGGCGCGTGCCGGGCGGCTTCTTCCGCCGCGAGGGCCGCGCGACGACGCGCGAGACCATCGGATCGCGCCTCGTTGACCGGAGTCTCCGGCCCCTCTTTCCGGAGGGCTTCCGCCGCGAGACGCAGGTCGTGGCGACGATGCACAGCTTCGACCCTTCCGCGGATCCCGAGGTGCACGCCATCACGGCCGCCTCCGCCGCGCTGATGCTCTCCGACGTCCCCTGGGAGGGCCCCGTGGCGGGCGTGCGCGTCGGGTGGCGCGACGGCGGGCCGCGCGCCTTTCCCGAGCGCGCCACGGAGCCGGCGCGGGGGCGCGGCGACGGCATCGGCGGCGCTGCGGGGCAGGGCGGGTCCGGCGCTGGCGAGGCGGAGGGGCAGCGGGCGCCCGATCTCGATCTCATCGTCGCCGTCAGCCGCGGCGGCCTGGTCATGGTGGAGGGAAGCGCCGCGGAGATCTCCGAGGAGCGTCTGATGGCGGCGCTCGACGCGGCCAGGGCGGCGGCGGAGCCGCTGCTCGCCCTCCAGGAGAGGCTGCGCGCGGAGCGCGGGAGGGAGCAGCTGCCCCTGCCGGGCCCAGGGGATGCGGCGGATCCGGCCCTGGCGGAGTCGATTCGCGGGATCGTCAGCGTCGGCGCCGAGCGGCTCTTCGGCGCGGCGGACAAGCATGAGCGGCGTCTCGTCGCGGCGGAGATCCTGGCGGCGGCCGAAGCCGCGGCGGCCCCGGCGGGTGAGTCGGGGGGCGGTGAGAGGGCGCCTGGGGCATCGGGAGCGCCGGGGGGCGGCGGCGAAGGGGCGCCGGGGGGCGGAGAGGGCGCTCCCGGCGAGGGGGTGCCGGCCGGTGCGCGAGGCCCGGCGGCGGGCGCGGCGGTTCGGGTCCGAGGCGCCAGGCAGTCGGCCGAGGCGATGCTGCGCGCCGAGATCCGCGGCCGGGCCCTCGACGGCCGGAGGCTCGACGGCCGCCGCGCCGACGAGGTGCGACCGATCTCGGGCGAGGTCGCCTGCCTGCCCGGGGCGCACGGCTCGAGCCTCTTCACCCGCGGCGAGACGCAGGCGCTAGTCACCTGCACGCTCGGCACGGCGGCCGACGAGCAGCTGATCGAGGAGCCGTCCGGCACGCGCCGGGAGCGCTTCATGCTGCACTACAACTTCCCGCCCTACTCCGTCGGCGAGGTCCGGCCGCTGCGCGGCCCGGGCCGCCGCGAGATCGGCCACGGGCATCTCGCCTGGCGCGCGCTGCGCGGCGTCCTGCCTCCCGCGGAGCGCTTCCCCTACACGATCCGTCTCGAGTCGGAGATCACCTCGTCGAACGGCTCGTCGTCGATGGCCACCGTCTGCGGGGGGGCGCTCGCGCTGATGGACGCCGGCGTGCCGCTGCGCCGCCCGGTCGCGGGGATCGCCATGGGCCTGATCTCGGAGGGGGGCCGGATCGCGATCCTCAGCGACATCCTCGGCGACGAGGACCAGCTGGGCGACATGGACTTCAAGGTGGCCGGCAGCGAGGAGGGCGTGACCGCGGTGCAGCTCGACAACAAGGTCGGCGCCCTCCCGCGCGAGGCGCTCGAGCGGGCGCTGGCCCAGGCGCGCGCCGGGCGGCAGCACATCCTGCGCGAGATGCGCGGGATCTGCGCCGCGCCGCGCGAGACGATGCCCGCGCACGCCCCCAGGGTCGTGCAGCTGCGGATCCGTCCGGCGCGGATCCGGGACCTGATCGGTCCCGGGGGGCGCCACATCCAGGCGATCCAGCAGAGCGCGGAAGTCAAGATCGACATCGCCGACGACGGCCGGGTGACCGTCTTCGGCGGCCCCGGCGCCCGGCTGCGGGAGGCGGAGCTGCGGGTGCGGTTCTACACGGGCCTGCCGAGCGTGGGCCGCTGCTATCGGGGCCGCGTGACCGGGGTCCGGGACTTCGGCTGCTTCGTCGAGATCTTCCACGGCATCGAGGGGCTCGTGCACGCGACCGAGCTCGATCGGGAGCGCGTCGATCACCCCTCGAGCCTGGCCGCGGTGGGCGATGAGATGATCGTCCGCGTGCTGGGCACGACCCGCGAGGGGAAGATCCAGCTCTCGCGCAAGGAGGCGCTCGGCGTCGACCCGAGCGAGATCGAAGCATGAAGTGGTCGAGCGGCGAAGGCGCGGGGCCGGGAGCATCGCGGGCGAACGGCCCGGCGCCCTCCCCGGCGGCGCTGCTGGTGGCAGCCCTGCTGGCCGGATCCGTCGGCCTGTTGGCCGCGCCCGGTGCCGGCGGCGGCGCGCCGATTCCCGGAGGCACGCTCCCGGCGGGGCAGGGCCCGGCCGGCCCGGCTCTCGAGCAGGTCGCCCTTATCGCCCACCCGCGCATCGGGGAGTGCAGCGGCATCGTCCGGCTCGACGGCGCCTTCTTCGCGCACAACGACAGCGGCGACGAGCCGGTGCTCTATCGCAGCCCGACGCTCGACTTCGCCGAGGCGGAGGTCCTGCCGCTCCCGGGCGCCGAGGCGATCGACTGGGAGGATATCGCCCTCCTCGACGGGGACCTGCTCATCGGCGACATCGGCGACAACCGCCGCCGCCGGGACCGGCTGGTCCTCTATCGCGCCCGCTACATCCCGGCCGCGGAAGAGGAGGCGGGCCGGCTCGAACTCGTCGCCGCCCTTCCCTTCCGCTACCCGGACGGCCGTCACAACGCCGAGGCGCTCGCCGTCGTCGAGGGGCGGGTGCACATCGTCACCAAGGCGCGCGAGGGGGAGCCGACCTGGGTCTATCGCTTCGAGGAACTGCTCGCCGACAGCGCGCTCGCCGCCGGGGAGTGGAATGTCCCCCACAGGGCGGCGCGGCTCGAGCTCGGAGTCGGCGGTCCGGCGACAGCGGCGGACTACGACGACTCCAGCGGCGCGCTCGTCCTGCTGACGGGCCGATCGATCGCCTTCTACGACGGGCCGAGGATCGCGGGGGCGCCCGTGGCGCAGCTGCCGATCCGCGCCGGCCAGTGCGAGGCCCTCTGCGTGCGCGGGGCCGACCTGATCGTGGCCAACGAGGGCCGTCAGGTCTTCATCCTCGAGCGATTCGTCGAGCGCATCCTCGATCCCGCGCGGCGCCGGTAGGCTCGCCGGGGTGACCTTCGCCGCGCCCGCGCCGGCTACCGGCGCTCGATCAGCCCCTTGAGCAGGCCGTTCGCCTCCCGGCGGAGGCGCTCCGCGGGCGGCGGGGCGGGACGCGTCCGGCGGCTCCGGCGCCGTCCGCCTCGGGCCGCGGCGCGAGCGGGTCTCGGCGGCCCATTCTGCGGACTGGACTTGGCGCGACCCGGGGCGTATGGTGACCGTGGTCCTCGGGAGCGACGAATGCCGCCGGCGATTCATGCGCGCGTGCTGTTGGTATCCCCACGGTTCGCGTCACATTCGTTCTGGAACTACCAGGCCACCTGCGCCGTGGTCGGGAAACGCTATTCCGCGGCCCCGCTCGGCCTGGTCACGGTCGCGGCGCTGCTGCCCGAGGCGTGGGAGCTGCGGCTCGTCGATCGCAACATCGAGGAGCTGACCGACGCCGACATCGACTGGGCCGATCTGGTCATGACCGGCGGCATGCTGCCGCAGCAACAGGACATCCTTGCGATCATCGACCGGGCGCAGATCCGCGGGAAGCCGATTGCCGTGGGCGGCACGGACGTGACCTCGAGCCCCCACCGCTACGCCCAGGCGGACTTCCGGATCCTCGGCGAGGCCGAGGAGGTGATGGCCGAGTTCGTTGCCGCCTGGACGGAGGGGGCCAGGCATGGCAGGTTCCAGGCCGCGCGCTTCCCCGACCTCGCGGACTCGCCCGTGCCGCGCTTCGACCTCCTCAAGCTCGACCGCTACATGCACGTCGGGCTGCAGATCTCGCGCGGGTGTCCGTTCAACTGCGAGTTCTGCAATGTGATCGAGTTGAATGGCCGCGTGCCCCGGGTCAAGGCTCCCGAGCGGGTGATCGCCGAGCTCGACGCCCTCTACGCGCTCGGCTACCGGGGGCACGTGGATTTCGTCGACGACAACCTGATCGGCAACCGCCAAGCCGTCCGGCCGATCCTGCGGGAGATCGCGCGCTGGGTGCGGGCCAGGGGCTATCCGTTCGAGTTCTCGACCGAGGCGAGCCTGAACCTCGCGGCGGACGAGGAGCTGCTGGCGCTGATGCGCGAGGCCAACTTCTTCGCCATCTTTGTCGGCATCGAGACCCCTGACAAGGCGGCGCTCAGCGGCGCTCACAAGCGACAGAATGTGGGCCGGGACATCACCAGCAGCGTGCGGACCTTCTACCGCGCCGGCCTGTTCGTGAACGCCGGCTTCATCGTCGGGTTCGACGCCGAGCAGGCATCGGTCGCCGAGGCGATGGTGCAGTGCATCGAGGAGGCGGCGATCCCGGTCTGCATGGTGGGCCTCCTCTACGCCCTGCCGAACACGCAGCTCGCGAAGCGGCTGCTGGCGGAGTCGCGCCTGCACGCCGGTCACGACATGACGCACTCGGATCAGGTCGCGGATCAATGCTCCTCGGGACTGAACTTCGAGACCCTGCGCCCGCGCGACGAGGTGCTGGAGGACTACCGCGCGGTGATCGAGCGGATCTACGAGCCCGAGGCCTTCTTCGGCCGGGTCCGCCGCCAGATCCGCGCGCTCGACATCCGCGGACACCGCCTGCGGCGCCCGCTCGTGGAAGTGGCGCGCGACCTGCGTTCCTTCGCGCGCATCAACCGCTGGATGTTGGCGAACCGCGGGGTTCGCGGGCCCTACCTGCGCGCCCTGGGCGACGCCCTGCTGCGCCACCCGCGCGCCGTGCGGATCATGGTTTCGATGGCCGCCCTCTACATGCACTACCAGCCCTACGCGCGCGACCTCGTGACGAGCATCACGGGCCGCATCGCGGTCGCGCAGGCCGGGGGGCCGCAGGCCCTGGAAGGCGCCACTCCGCTCCCGGCAGGAGCGCGGCCGGCCCGGGAAGGCGTGCCGGCGGCCGCGGGATGCCCCGCGGCCCTCGGGGAGCGGGCGGTCGTCTGAGGCCTCTCGGCCATCCCGAGGCGGTCGCGGGGGGGGGGCGGTCGTCTGCAGCTCCCGAAGACATGGTCGCCCGTCGGGCCTGGCGGGGGGCCTCCGGCTGAACGAGGCCGCATCGCAGAAGGTCGTTGACAGCCCGGGCCCCAGGGGCTACATACGCACGGATCCTTTAACCGCGGCCCGTGAGCCCGGAAGGAGTCCGTGCGATGCGCATGTCGGCAGCCAGGGTCGGCCCCGGCGCCCGCGAGGGCGAGCGGGGTTTCTTTCTTCCGGCCCGTTTCGCCGCCTGCGCGGCGCCGCTCTGACCGGACCGCGGGTCCACTCGGCGATCCTTTAATTGGCGCCCGCGAGCGCCAGAAGGAGGCAGAGATGAGTCTCGTCGTCGAATCCCCCGCCCGGGAGATCCCCTCGTCCGCCGACATCGCCCGGGCCGCCGCCCCGGCGCCCCTCTCGATGGCGCGCAAGATCCGCATCCACAACCAGGTGGTTCAGCGGATCCGCGCCTTCCTGCGCGAGGAGGGTTACGAGGAGGTCCCGGTGCCGCACCTGACGGCGGCGACCGGCTCGTGCGAAGTCGTCGACTCGATGTTCAGCCTCGACTACTTCGGCGCGCTCGCCTTCCCGCGCCAGACCGGCCAGCTCTACCTGGAAGAGGTCGTCGCCGGCGGGATGGCGAGCGTCTACTGCGAGGGCGAGAGCCTGCGCAAGGAGTGGAAGATCGACGAGCGGCACCTGACCGAGTTCAAGCTGATCGAGACCGAGCAGACCGACATGTCGCTCGATGAGCTGTGCGACTTCCAGGAGAAGCTCCTCAAGGATGTCGCTCGCCACCTGCACGCCGATCTCATCGGCTGGCACAACGCCGCGCGGCTCGACCGGATGGCGCGCGCGGAGCATCCGCGGCTGACCTATCGCGAGGCGATCGGGATCCTCAACCGGCGCGGCTTCCGCTTCGACTTCGGCGACGACCTCGACCGCGAGGCCGAGGCGGCGCTCGTGCGCTACTGCGAGGACCTGCCGGTCCAGATCACCCGCTATCCGGAGACGATCAAGTTCTTCAACATGCGCATCGATCGGGACGATCCCGCGGTGGTCGAGTGCGTCGACTACATCCTGCCGCTGGCCGGCGAGACCTTCGGCGGCTCGGTGCGCGAGGAGGACTACGGGATCCTGAAGGCCCGCCTCCACGGCGGGACGATGTACAAGCACCTGATGAACCGGGCGCGGGAGTTCGCCCGGCTGCGCGGTCTGGATCCGGCGCGGCAACCGGTCGCCGCGGCGGGAGGGGCGCCGGTCGAGCCGTCCGCGGACACGGCCCGCGCCTACCAGATCGGGATCGAGCAGGCCTTCGAGAGCTATCTCGGGCTCTTCCGCGAGCGCACGGTGAGGCGCGCCGGCTTCGGCCTGGGCGTCGCGCGGCTGCTCCAGTATGTGATGGGCCTCGACTCGATCAAGGAGGCGGTCGCCTTCCCGATGGACCGCACGCGCTTCGGCGGCCTGGGGCAGACGGTGACGGTGGAGTAGCGGGGCGCCTCCCCGGGTCCCGCCCCGGCGGGCCTCCCCGTGGCGCCTCCCCGGGGCCCGCTCCGGCGGGCCTTCCCGGGGGCGGCGCCGCCCAGGCCACGCCGAGGCATCCCGGCGCGATTCCCCTCTTGACCGATCATG
>VGIY01000138.1 GCA_016867695.1 Candidatus Eiseniibacteriota bacterium
GGGGGGGGGGGGGGCGGGGGGGTCGATGAAGGGCCCGGCGCTCAGACAGTCCTCGCTCGCGCGCGGGCGCGCTCGCTGCGGGAACTCGCGGCGGGCCCTTCATCGACCCCCCGGCACCCTCGGCGGTCCCGCGACTTCCAAGCGCCGGAGCTACGGCGGGCCGCCCGCCTCTTCCCAGCGGAAGCGGACGCGGTTCTTGCCCGCCGCCTTGGCCTCCAGGAGCATGCGGTTGGCCTCCTGCCAGAGCGCGTCGCGGTCGCGGCCGTGCAGCGGGAAGAGGGCCCCGCCGATCGAGACCGTGGCGGCGAGCGAGGCGCTGCCGCCGCCGAGCGTCGGGATCCCGATCGGCGCCTCGGCGACGGCGCCGCGCAGGCGCTCGCCGATCAGGTTCGCCTCGGCTGCGGCGAGGTCCGAGCCGAGGAGGATGGCGAACTCCTCTCCCCCGTAGCGCGCCAGGATGTCGGTCGAGCGCAGGGCGCCGGAGAGGCGCTCGGCGACCGTGCGCAGGGCCGTGTCGCCGGCGTCGTAGCCGTAGCGGGAGTTGACCTGGCGGAAGTCGTCGATGTCGGCGATCAGGAGGGCGAAGCGCTGGTTGTGCCGCAGGGCGTCGGCCAGCGCGCGAGTGAGCTGGTCCTCGAAGTGGGCGCGGTTGTAGACGCCGGTCAGGAAGTCGCGGGCCACGACCTCCTGCAGCCCCAGGCTGTGGTCGAGCATGCGCCGGAAGTGGGGGACGAGAAGGCGGAGGCGGGCGAGGCGCCCCTCGTGGAAGCGGAAGGGCTGCGACGAGACGGCGGCCAGGACCAGACGGCCGTTGGGGCAGCTCGGCTGCAGCGGCACGAGCAGCGCGCTGCCGCTCGGCGCCGGACGCCGCGAGGCCTCGATGCGGGAGAAGTCTGACAGGTGCAGGCATGCGCCCTGGAGCGGCGCCGCCCTCCGCGCCCAGTGGCTCCACGGCGCGGGCAGGATGGTCGGCAGCGCCTCGGCGCTCTCCGGGGCGGGCGGCTCGAGCGAGTCGCCGAGCACGCTCGCGCGCGGCCCCCTGGCGATCCCGGGCGGCAGCGGGAGCCCCTCGCTGAAGCCGAGCGCCGTCGGGCACTCGAGCAGCTCGCGAACGAGGTCGAGCGCCGTCAGGAGCACGCCGCGCAGGTCCGCCGCCTCGGCGACCGAGGCGAGCCCGCGGCCGCTCATCGCCCGGACCAGCGTCCAGAGCGCCTCGGGCGCGAACCCCGCCGGGGGGCCGGAGAGGGGGTCGAGGGAGGGCTCGAGCACGCCGGGCTCCGGCCCGTCGAGCGCGGGGAGGCGAAAGATCCGGCCGCGCAGCGTGTCGGCGGCGGCGAGCGGCGCGGCCGGGTCGCGGGGATCCCCCTCGTGCGGCTCGAGGCGGCCGCTGCGCAGCAGGTGGCGGACGAAGTCGTGGGCCCCCTGGGCGAGGAGCGCGGCGTCGTCCCGCTCGAGGAGCAGGCGCACGCGGTCGCCCTCGGAGGGCTCGAAGTAGCCCCCCTCGAGGAGCTTCGCCAGAAGCCCCGAATAGGTCGTGCGCACAGGCTGTTCCATGCTCCGCTCGAACACCGGAGGGTCCCGTCGGGCATGCGCACAGTCCCTGTGCTCCCACTCGTCCAGAGAGCCATCATACCACATCGGGGGGGGCGCCGGACGGCGGCCCCCCCGGGGAGAGCCTTGCGCCAAAGGGACCGCCTTGCGCGAAAGGGACCGCCTTGCGCCGGGACCGCCTTGCGCCTTGACCCGGGCGTGCCGTCCGCCTAGACTCCCCCGGCCGCCAGAGCGCGTCGGGCAAAGCCGATGCGCGCTTTTTGTCCGGCGCGCCGGGAGTCCGATGACGCTCACCGATCTGCTCACAGCCGACTGCATCCAGCTGGACGCGCCGGCGCTTCACAAGGAGGAGCTGATCGGCGTCCTGGTGGACTGCTTCGCCAGGGCCGGGTCGGCGCGGGCGAGCGCCCCGGTCGTGCGGGCCCTGCTCGATCGCGAGGCGGTCATGAGCACCGGGATCGGCGGGGGGATCGCGCTGCCCCACGCCCAGTCGCCCGCCGTCGAGGGGCTGACGGTCGCCTTCGCCCGCCCGAAGGAGCCGATCGAGTTCGCCGCCCTGGACGGCAATCCGGTGAGTCTCGTCTTCCTGGTCGTGGGCTCGGGGGACCGCACCGGGCTCATGCGGGTGCTCACGCACATCTCGAGGATCCTCCACAGCGGGGAGCTCAAGAAGAAGCTCCTAAAGGCCCGCTCCCCGGAGGAGGTGTTGCGCGCCATTCGCGGCGAGGAGGGGAGGCTCAAGCTTGAAACCACATGAGCTTCCGGCCGGAACCGAATGTCCGGACAAGGGTTGAGGTCGTGAACGACACCGGGGGGCGGTTTGCCGGGGATTCGCTGGAGATCGGGGGCCTGGCCCTGGTGGGCAGTATTGGGCGCCTATCTGGCGCTGATCTTCTTCCTGTCGACCAGGCCCCATCTGCAGGCCCCGGTCCGCTTCCCCTTCTGGGACAAGGGCGCGCACTTCATCGAGTACGGGCTGCTGGGATTCATCACGCTGGGAGCGCTGCGGCGCTCGCGCCCGGAGTGGCGGGCGCTCGGCTGGCCCCGGCTCCTGCTGCTCTGGGCCGGCGGGCTGTGCGTGGCGCTGTTCGACGAGTGGCTGCAGGGAAGGATTCCGGGGCGCGAGTCCTCGGCGGCCGATCTGGCCGCCGACGGGCTGGGCTTCCTGGCCGGGCTCTGGCTCGAGCGACGGCTGTCGACGAGGCGGGCCGGCAGGGGGCCGTTCGGGCCGGTGAGGAGCGCGCGGGGCGAGCGGCGAGGGGCGGGAGATGAGCGACGACCATCTTGATCCGGGTGTCGTGGGGCCGGCGGGCGGGGCGACGGGGCTGCGCACGCACACGTGCGGCGAGCTGCGGCGCGGCGACGCGGGCCGGGAGGTGCGCCTGGCGGGGTGGGTCAACCGGGTGCGCGACCACGGCGGCGTCTTCTTCGTCGACCTGCGCGACCGCTACGGAATCACGCAGGTCGTCACCCGCCCGGGCGAAGCCTCGGCCGAGCTGCTCGGGACGCTCCAGGAGCTGCGCCCCGAGTTCGTCGTCGCCGTCTCGGGCAGCGTCGCCGCGCGGCCCGAGGGCATGGTCAACACCGAGCGGGCGACCGGCGAGATCGAGGTCGTCGCCCGCGAAGCCGAGATCCTCGCGCCCTCGGCGGTTCCCCCCTTCGTCATCGAGGACGAGACGACCGCGGGGGAGGACCTGCGCCTCGAGTACCGCTATCTCGACCTGCGCCGCCCGGCGCTCCAGCGCGTGCTGGAGCTGCGCCACCGGGCCGCCCAGGCGGTGCGCCGCCACCTCGACGGACTCGGCTTCCTCGAGATCGAAACCCCCATGCTGGTCAAGCCGACGCCGGAAGGGGCCCGCGATTACCTCGTGCCGAGCCGCGAGCACCCGGGCCGCTTCTACGCCCTGCCCCAGAGCCCGCAGCTCTACAAGCAGATCCTCATGGTCGCCGGAATGGACCGCTACTTCCAGATCGCCCGCTGCCTGCGCGACGAGGACCTGCGCGCCGACCGCCAGCCGGAGCACACGCAGATCGACCTGGAGATGAGCTTCGCCGGCGAGGAAGACATCTACGCCGTCGTCGAGGGGCTGATGGCCGAGGTCTTCTCCCGCGTGCTGGGCGTGGGGCCGGCGCTGCCCTTCCCGCGCATCGACTACGACGAGTGCATGGATCGCTACGGCTCCGACAAGCCCGACCTGCGCATCGACGCCGAGATCGCCGACGTGACCGAGTCGGTCGCGGGCAGCGGCTTCCGCCTCTTCGCCGAGGCGCAGGCCCAGGGGCGCCGGGTGAAAGCGCTGGTCGTGCCCGGCGGCGGATCGCTCTCCAGGCGCGAGGCGGACGCCCTGGAGGAGGAGGTGAAGCTGGGCGGCGCCCAGGGGCTCGTGCGCCTGAAGGTCGCCGGCTGCGGGCTGGAGGGGGGCGCGGCCAAGTTCCTGGGGGCCGAGGAGCAGCGCGCGCTGCTGCAGAGCCTGAAGACGGAGCCGGGCGACCTGATCGGGCTCGTGGTCGACGAGCGCATGCGCGCCAATCGCGCGCTCGGCCGCCTGCGGGCGCTGCTGGCCGGCCGGGCGGCGGCCGCCGAGCGGGCCGCGGGCGCCCCGCCGCGGCACGCCTTCCTCTGGGTTCGCCACTTCCCGCTCTTCGAGGTCGACGAGGCGAGCGGCCGGATCGCTCCCGCCCACCACATGTTCACGATGCCGCTGGCCCAGGACCTCGATCTGCTAGAGAGCGAGCCGCTGCGCGTGCGTGCCCAGCTCTACGACCTGGTCATGAACGGCGTCGAGCTGGGCAGCGGCAGCATCCGTATCCATCGCCGCGACATCCAGGCCCGGGTGATGAAGGTCATCGGGCTCGACGAGGGGGAAGCGGAGCGGCGGTTCGGCTTCCTGCTCAAGGCCTTCCAGTTCGGCGCCCCCCCCCACGGCGGCATGGGGCTCGGCTTCGACCGGCTGATCATGCTCATGGCGGGCAGCGGCTCCATCCGCGACACGATCGCCTTTCCGAAGACGACGAGCGCCCTCTCGCTGATGGACGGCGCGCCGGCGGAGGCCGACGCGGCCGACCTGCGCGATCTGCACATCCGCGTCGAGGGCGGCGGGGCGGGATCCCCGGCGCCGGCGGGCCGGGACCGGGTTTCGTCTTGACAGCGGCGCGGACGGTCCCGAACCATCGAGCGGGTCCGTTCGTGTTTTCACCCCCGGGGCCTGCGGCCCGGGGCGGGAGGGATGCGGATATGCGCAGCCAAGCGGTTATCGGACTCGCCGCCCTGCTCGCCGTGGCCGCCCTCGCCTGCTGCGGCTGCGGCAGCCGGCGGGCCTGTCGGGTGATTCCCCTGCAGATCGAGCTGGTCGAGCAACGCCGGGAGGCCGCCATAGGCCAGCTGGAGGCGGGGGCGCTCCAGGTGGACCGCCTGACGACATCGATCGCCCAGGCGCGGGAGCGGTTGGCCGAGCTCGAGCGGGAGAAGGCGCTGCTCGACAGCCTCGGCCTCGTCGGGGCCGGGCAGCCCTGACCGGCCGTCCCGCGATCGGCCGCCCGCGGCCCCGGCTGCCCGGCGGCGCGGGAGCAGGAGGAGAGGAAGGGAGACGCGCCATGACCAGTGCCTGGGGGAAGGGGACGCGCCGGCGGACGCGGTTCGGGCGGATCGCAGGGATCCTGGCGGGAAGCGCGGCGCTGGCCGGGTTGACGATGCTCGCCGCCTGCGGCGCCCCGCCTCCGGTGGAGCTGCCCGATCCGGCCAAGGGGGAGTTCCTCACGCTCGAGCAGCAGTACGCCCTGAACGGCGAGCAGCTGGCGGAGTACTGCCGCCTGCTCGACGGCCATCTCGCCGGGCTGCATGCCGACCTCGAGCTGGCGAGGACGCTCTCCGACAGCCTGGGCGCCGTCGTCGACTCGCTCAACGCCGTGCAGTCGGAGCTGAACACGCGCACTCGTCGCCTGACGACGGAGGTCAACCGGCTCAAGCAGGCGCGCGCGGGAGCGACGGAGTACACGACCCGCGAGGGCGACACGCTGATGAAGCTGGCGGCGATCTTCTACGACTCCAACGCCGAGTGGCGCAGGATCTACAACGCGAACCAGGACAAGATCCCCGATCCGGGCGCGCCCCTGCCGGCGGGGCTGAAGCTGACCATCCCGCAGTAACGCCATGGACGCGGAGACGCAACGGACCCTCCCCCTCGGCGACCTGGCCCAGGTCAACATGTTCGGCGAGCAGGACCGGCACCTGCGGGCGATCGAGCGGCGCTTCGGCGTGCGCCTGGTCGCCCGCAACGGGCAGCTGACCGTGCGCGGCCCCCAGGCGGCGGTGAACGCGGTCGTGCCGCTCGTCGAGCACCTCGCCCGGCGCGCGCGCAACGGCGAGACGATCACCGACGAGGACCTCGGCTACGCCGCGGGCCAGGCCGAGGAGGCGGGGGCGGCGGGCCGGCCCGGCGAGGCGGAGATCGACACCGCCGAGGTCGTCCTCCGGGCCGACCGGCGCGTCGTGCGCGTGCGCTCCTCGGGCCAGGCGGCCTATGTGCGGGCGATGCGCGCCCACGAGATCGTCTTCGCCATCGGTCCGGCCGGCACGGGCAAGACCTACCTGGCGGTCGCCGCGGCGGTCCACGCGCTCAAGGAGAAGCAGATCGATCGCCTGGTGCTCGTCCGTCCGGCGGTCGAGGCGGGCGAACGCCTCGGCTTCCTCCCCGGGGATCTGCAGGACAAGGTCGACCCCTACCTGCGGCCCCTCTACGACGCGCTGCGGGAGCTGATGAGCTTCGAGAAGCTGCAGCGCCTGCTGCAGCTCGGCGTCATCGAGGTCGCCCCGCTCGCCTACATGCGCGGGCGCACGCTGGCCAGCGCCTGGGTGATCCTCGATGAGGCCCAGAACACGACGCTGCCGCAGATGAAGATGTTCCTCACCCGGCTCGGCCCGGGAGCGCGCGCGGTGATCACCGGCGACATCACCCAGATCGACCTGGAGGAGCCGGAGGCCTCGGGTCTCGTCTGCGTGCGGCCGATCCTGGAGGGCATTCCCGGCATCGCCTTCGTGGAGCTGGCCGAGCGCGATGTCGCCCGCCACAGGCTGGTGCGCGAGATCGTCCAGGCCTTCGCCGCCCGAGGGCCCGCGACCCCGCGGGCGGGGCCCTCCTCATGAAGCCCTCCGCCGATCCGGCCCACGCGGAAGGGGGCGAGGGTCGAGGTCCGGCGCGGGCCCGGCGCGGGGGCTGGCGCGAGGCGCGCGCGCGCCTCGCCGCGCGGCTGCGCGAACGCCCGCCGCTCCTGCTGGCCCTCCTGCTCGCCGCGGTCTTCCTGGCGGGCCTGACGGTCTTCCCCCGGCAGGTCTCCTACCGGCGCGCGGAGTACCGTCTG
>VGIY01000139.1 GCA_016867695.1 Candidatus Eiseniibacteriota bacterium
CTTCTCGACCTTGTCGTACTTGATCTCCGGGAAGATGATCTGCTCCTTGATCCCGAAGCTGTAGTTGCCGCGGCCATCGAACGACTTCGGCGGCAGCCCGCGGAAGTCGCGGATGCGCGGGATGGCGACGCTGATCAGGCGGTCGAGGAACTCGTACATCCGCGCCCCGCGCAGCGTGACCATCGTCCCGATCGGCTGCCCCTCGCGCAACTTGAAGTTGGCGATGGACTTGCGCGCCCGCCGCGTGGCCGGCTTCTGCCCGGCGATCGTCCCCAGGTCCTCGGCGGCCGTCTCCAGCAGGCGCACGTTCGTCAGCGCGTCGCCGACGCCCATGTTCAGCACGACCTTCTTCAGGCGCGGCACCTCGTGGGGGTTGCCGTAGCCGAAGCGCTCGCGCAACCGGGCGACGACGACGGAGTCGTAGTGCGTCTTCAGGTTGGGCGGGGGACCCTGCTCGACGACCGTGTCCGCCGCCGCTCCCTTGGGCGCGGCCTTCGCGGCCCCCTTGTCCCTGGCGGCCCCCTTGTCCTTGGGCGCCCCCTTCGCCTGGGGCTTGCCGGTAACCGCCGCCCCCTTGGGCTGGGCTTCCTTCTTCGCCATCGCTCTTGCGTCTCCCGTTCGAGCCGGCCGCGCTCCGCCTGCCGGACGCTACGCGCCCCTGTGTCCGGGCTTCTCGATCACCTCGCCCGTGCGGGCCGAGATGCGCTCCTTGATCTTCACCGTGCGGGTCCCCTCCTTCTCGAGGCGGACCCGCGTGCGCACGCGCGTGGCCTTGCGGGCCTTGGGATCGTAGAGCGCCACCTTCGACATGGGCAGCGGCGCCTCCTTCTCGATGATCCCCCCCTGCATCTGCGCCTGCGAGCGCCGGCGGGTGTGGCGCTTGATCATGTTGATCTTCTCCACGATGACCGCCCGCTTCTCGGGGAAGACGAACAGGACCTTGCCGGTCCGGCCCTTCTCTTCGCCGCTGATGACGATGATCGTGTCGCCCTTGCAGATGTGCACGGCACTCCTCCTCGTCGCGCGCCCGGCGCCTAGAGCACTTCCGGCGCCAGTGAGACGATCTTCATGAACTCCTTGTCACGCAGCTCGCGGGCCACCGGACCGAAGATGCGGGTGCCCTTCGGCTCCTTGTTCGCGTCGATGATCACCGCCGCGTTCTCGTCGAAGCGGATGTAGGTGCCGTCCTTGCGGCGGACCTCCTTGCGGGTGCGCACGATCACCGCCCGGGCCACGGAGCCCTTCTTGATGGCGCCGGTCGGCAGCGCGTCCTTGACCGCCACCACCACGATGTCGCCCACGCTCGCGTACCTCCGGCGCGTCCCGCCGAGCACCTTGATGCACATTGCCCGCCGGGCCCCCGAGTTGTCCGCGATCGTCAACATCGTCTGCTGCTGGATCATGGCTCATCCTCCGGCGCGGGATGGGCGGCCTCCGCGCCGCGCCTCCGCTCCCCATCCGCTGATGCCCCGCCCTAGCGGGCGCGCTCGATGATCTCCACCAACCGCCAGCGCTTGAGCTTGCTCAGCGGCCGCGTCTCCATGATGCGCACCGTGTCGCCCACCTGGCACTGGTTCTGCTCGTCGTGGGCGTAGAACTTCTTGTCGCGCGTGATGTACTTGCCGTACACCGGGTGCGGCAGGCGCCGCTTCATGCGCACCACGATGGTCTTGTTCATCGCGGAGCCGACGACCACCCCTTCGCGCACCTTCCTCTGAGCTCTCTCGGTCATTTAGGCCTTCTCCTTGCCCGACGCCAGCCGGCGGATGCCCCGGTTGTCCTCGTGCAGCATGGTCCGGGCGCGGGCGATTCCGCGCCGGAGCTCGCGCATGCGCAGCGGGTTGCCCTCCTGCTTCAGGGAGGAGCGCAGACGGATGTTCTGCAGCTCCTCCTGGAGGTCGCGGAGCTTGATCTCCAGCTCGTCGCGGGTCAGCTCGCGCAGCCGTTTGGCCTTGATCTCCTTCACCTCGCCATCCTCCCGAGCGGCGCCGGCGGCCTAGAGCCGCGAGGCGAACGCCTCGCGCTTGACGATCCTGGTCCTGCAGGCCAGCTTGGAGGCGCCGAGCGTAAGCGCCTCGCGGGCCAGCTCCTCCGAGATGCCCTCGAGCTCGAAGATGATCCGCCCCGGCTTGACCACCGCCACCCAGCTCTCCGGCGCGCCCTTGCCCTTGCCCATGCGCGTCTCGGCGGGCTTCTTGGTGATCGGCTTGTCGGGGAAGATCCGGATCCACATCTTGCCGCCGCGCTTGACCTTGCGGTTGATGGCCACGCGCGCCGCCTCGATCTGCCTGCTCTCCACCCAGGCCGGCTCGATCGCCTTCAGGCCGATCTCGCCGAAGGCCAGCGAGCTGCCGCGCGTCGCCTGGCCCTTGCGGTTGCCCTTCTGCATCTTGCGGAACTTGGTCCGCTTCGGCATCAACATGGCCTACTGCCTCCTCGCCCCCGCGCCCCGCCGCGCGAATCCGCCGGCGGGCTGCCCGGTCTCGCTGTCCCTGCCGATGCGCTCGCCGTGGAAGACCCAGACCTTGACCCCGCAGGTGCCGTAGTTGGTGTAGGCGATCGCCTGGGCGTAGTCGATGTCGGCCCGCAGGGTGTGCAGCGGAATGCGCCCCTCGCGGTACTCCTCGCTGCGCGACATCTCGGCCCCGCCGAGGCGTCCGGAGCAGCGCACCTTGATGCCCTCGGCGCCGCTGCGCATCGAGGAGGAGATCGCCCGCTTCATCGCCCGGCGGAAGCCGACGCGCATCTCGAGCTGCTTGGCGATGTTCTCCGCCACCAGGTACGCGTTGCGGTCGGGATTGTCGACCGACTTGATGTCCAGGAAGACCTCCTTGCCGGTCACGCGCTGCAGCTCGTCGCGCAGCTGGTTCACCTGCGCCCCGCCCTTGCCGATCACCATGCCCGGCTTGGCGGTGTGCAGCGTGATGTCCACCCGATTGGCGGAGCGCTGGATGACGACCAGCGCGATGCCGCTGTTGGGCAGCCGCGTGCGCACGTACTTCTTGATCATCAGGTCTTCCTCGACCAGGTCCGCGTAGGTCCGCCCGGCGTACCAGCGCGAGTCCCAGGTGCGAGTGATCCCCAGCCGCAGGCCGATCGGATTCGTCTTCTGTCCCAAGAGCACCTCCCGGGGTTCCGCCGCCCCGTGCCGGCTCCTCGCCGAGGAGCCCGATTCCGGCTACGCCTTCTCCTCGACGATGATCGTGATGTGGCTCGACCGCTTCAGGATCCGGTTGGCCCGCCCCTGGGCGCGCGGCCGGATGCGCTTGAGCGTCGGCGCCGAGTCGGCCACGGCGTGCTTGACGAACAGCCGCTCGGCGTCCAACTCCTCGTTCTTGCCCCCGGCATTGGCCACCGCCGAGGTCAGCAGCTTGCTGACCTTCTTGGCGATCGGCTGCGGGTTGAAGGCCAGGATCTCCTGCGCCCGGTCGACCTGCGCGCCGCGGATCTGGCGCAGCACGCGATCGACCTTGGTCGGCGAGACCTGCACGTAGCGCGCGATCGCTCTGGCTTCCATCGTCCCTCTCCTGTCCCGCGGCTCGGCGGAACGGCCCGCGAGCCTACTTCTTGACGGACTTGTCCGTCGAATGGCCCCGATAGGTGCGCGTCAGGGCGAACTCGCCCAGCTTGTGCCCCACCATGTTCTCGGTGATGTAGATGGGGATGAACTTGTTGCCGTTGTGGATCGCGATCGTGTGGCCGACGAAGCCGGGCACGATCATCGACCGGCGGCCCCAGGTGCGCAGCACCTTCTTCTCGCGGGTCTTGTTCAGCTCCTCCACGCGCTTGAGCAGCCGCTCGTCGACGTAGGGGCCCTTCTTCAGCGAACGCGACATCTGAGACCTCTCCTGCGCTTACTTCGCGCGACGGTGCACGATCAACCGATCCGACGGCTTGGCCTTGCGACGGGTCTTGTAGCCCTTGGTCGGCTTGCCCCACGGCGTGCAGGGGTGCCGCCCGCCCGAGGAGCGGCCCTCGCCGCCGCCCATCGGGTGGTCGACGGGGTTCATGGCCACGCCTCGCGAGCTGGGCCTGACCCCGAGCCAGCGGTTGCGGCCCGCCTTGCCGATGACCACGTTCTCGTGGTCGATGTTGCCCACCTGTCCGATCGTGCAGTAGCAGTCGAGGCTGAACATGCGCACCTCGCCCGACGGCATCCGCACGTGGGCGTGCTTGCCCTCCTTGGCCATCAGCTGGCAGACGACGCCGGCCGCGCGGGCGACCTGGGCCCCCTTGCCGGGCAACAGCTCCAGATTGTGCACGCCCGTGCCGAGCGGCACGCCGCGCAGCGGCAGGGAGTTGCCGTCGCGCACCTCGGCGGCCGGACCCGACATGAGGACGTCGCCGATCTTCACGTTCTTCGGCGCCAGGATGTATCGCTTCTCCCCGTCGGCGTAGACCAGCAGCGCGATCCGCGAGGAGCGGTTGGGGTCGTACTCGAGGGCGCGCACGGTCGCCGGGATGCCGTGCTTGCCGCGGCGGAAGTCGATCTCCCGGTAGCGGCGCTTGTGCCCGCCGCCGCGCCGCCAGGCCGTGACCCGGCCGTGGTTGTTCCGGCCGTAGCTGCGCGGGAAGGGCCGCAGCAGCGACTTCTCCGGCTTCTTGGGCGTCAGCTCGGAGAAGTCCGCCACGGTCATGTAGCGCAGACTCGGGGTCGTCGGCTTGAACTTCTTCAACGCCATGCCTGATGCTCCTTTCGGGGTTCACGGCTTCCAGAGCGCCGGTCCGCCCGGGGCCGGCGCCCGATCCCCGATCGCCTAGACCTCATCGAAGACATCGATCGTCTGGCCCGGCTTCAAGGTCACGATGGCCTTCTTCCAATGGGAGCGGCGGCCCTCGAAGCGCCCCATGCGCTTGCTCTTGCCGCGCATGCCCATCGTGCGCACGGCGACCGCGTCCACGCCGAAGACCGTCTTGACCGCCTGCGCGATCTGGACCTTGTTCGCCGAGAGGTGCACGTCGAACAGGTAGCGGCTGCCCGTCTTGCCCTGTTCGCGGATCCGGGCGCCCTTCTCGGTGATCAGCGCGCGGCGGATGATCGTGTGCGGGTCGAGGTTCATTGACCCCACGCCTCCTCGATCTTGGGCACCGCCGACTCCATGATCAGCAGGCAGTCGGCGTGCAGGACCTCGTACGCGTTGAGCAGCCGGTAGTCCCGGGTGCTCAGGCGGGGGATGTTGCGCGCCGCCAGGGCCAGATCGGCGTCATGCTCCGGCAGCACCAGGAGGCAGCGGCGGTCGTCGAGCCCCAGGCCCTTGATCACCGCGGCCACTTCCCGCGTCTTGCGCTCGCGCACGCTGAAGTCGGAGAGCACCCGGACCTCGCCCGATCGCGCCTTCTCCGACAGCGCCGAACGCAGCGCCAGGCGCTTGATCGCCCTGGGCAGGACGTAGGCGTAGCTGCGCGGCCGCGGGCCGAAGGCGCGCCCGCCGCCGACCCAGATCGGGGAGCGGTTCGAGCCGGCGCGCGCCCTCCCGGTCCCCTTCTGGCGCCAGGGCTTGCGGCCGCCGCCGGAGATCTCCGTGCGCCCCTTGACCTTGGCGGTGCCGTGGCGCTGATTGGCGAGGTAGTTGCGCACCGCCTCCCACATGACGTGCTGATTCGGCTCCACCCCGAACGTCGCCTCGGGGAGCTGCACATCCCCCCGGGCGTCGCCGGAGTGCGTGAATAGCTTCGCCGCTGGCATGGCTACCCCTTCTTCCGCGGCACGCGGCGCGTCTTGCGCACCAGCACCAGCGAGTTGCGTCCCCCGGGCACGGCCCCGCGCACGAGCAGCAGGTGGCGATCCGGGTCGGTGCGCACGACGCGCAGGTTGACCGTCGTCTGGCGCACGTTGCCCATCTGCCCCGGCAGCCGCCGACCCTTGAAGACGTGCGACGGCCAGGCGCTCATGCCGATCGAACCGGGCTGGTCGTGCGTCTTGCAGCCGTGCGTCTCGGGCCCCCCGTGGAACCCGTGGCGCTTGCGCACGCCCTGGAAACCCCGCCCCTTGGTGATGCCGACCACGTCCACGCGATCGCCCGGCGCGAACATGGTCACGTCGAGCACCGTGCCCGCCTCCGGCGGCTCATCGGCGCGGAACTCGCGCAGCACTCGATGGGGCTCGATGTTCCGGCCGGCGAGGTGTCCGCGCTCGGGCCGGGTCAGCTTGCGCGCCGCCACCTTGTCGAAGGCGAGCTGCGCGGCGGCGTACCCGTCCGTCTGGCGGGACTTCACGCACACGACCGGGCAGGGTCCGAGGGCCAGGACGGTGACGGGCATCACCGTTCCGTCCTCCTCGAAGACCTGCGTCATCCCCACCTTCCGCCCAATCAAGCCAGGCATCACCCATTCTCCAGTCTTGCGGGCCCGAGACCCGGCGCGCGGGCGCCGGGCGGCCCTGACCCCTAGAGCAGCTTGATCTCGATCTCCACACCGGCGGGCAGCTCGAGCTTCATCAGGGCGTCGATCGCCTGCGGCGTGGACTGGCTGATGTCGATCAGGCGCTTGTGCACGCGGATCTCGAACTGCTCGCGCGACTTCTTGTCGACGTGCGGCGAGCGCAGCACGGTGTAGACCGAGCGGCGCGTCGGCAGCGGCACGGGGCCCGAGGTGATCGCCCCCGTGCGCCGGGCGGTGCTGACGATCTCGCCCGCAGACTTGTCGAGCACCATGTGATCGAACGACTTCAGCTTGATACGGATTCTCTGCCCGGCCACGCGCCTTCCTCCTGTCCGCCGGCGCCCGTCCGCGGGCTCCGGGTGCGCCCGGTCGCCCCCGTGCGGGGGCCCGGGCGGCGCGAGTTACTCGACGATCTCCGTCACCACCCCCGCGCCCACGGTCCGACCACCCTCGCG
>VGIY01000140.1 GCA_016867695.1 Candidatus Eiseniibacteriota bacterium
GTAGCACACCCGGCTGGCTGTCCGCGCTGGCCTCGGCGCTGCTGCCGGGTTCAGGGCAGGCGATCAATGGATACGTGGCCGACGGCATCACGGCGCTCACAGCGTGTACCTTTCTCGGCTGGGCGACTGCGGCGGCCTTTCGTGATGGGAACACGCCCGGCGGATTGTTCTTCGGCGGATTGTTTCTCTTCGGATACACAGCCAATGTTCACGCCGCACGAACGGCCCCCGCGGTGAGGAGGGAGCAGTTGCGGTCCAGGCTGCGAGACTTGATTGAGTCCCGATGTGATCCGGTTCTGGAGGCGCTCAGGGCATTCGAAGGTGGTTGAGGCTGGGGCACTTCGTATCTGGAGGGTAGATCATGGGACGCACGAGGTTCTTGGCGACGCCGTTGCTCTTCGTCGGGGTGTGCGCATTGTTGGGCGGCTGCGCGCCGCAGTTGATCCGCTATCGCTTTGACCCCCCCGCGGAGTCAAGGACGATGGAAGTCACAGGTCTGTCGAAGAAGTCCAGGGTCGTTGAGATGGTGGACCGGCTGGACTCGTACTGCGCGACCGGCGACACCCTGATCCTCATCGCGGAGGAGAACAAGACCCGCCAGGCCTATTTGCTCTGCACCGTCACCGGGGCGGCAAAGCCATTCAAGGAGTTGCCCGCCATCAAGGGCAAGGACACGTACTTCTGGGACACGCTCACACATACCAAGATCGACCAGGGAGCTGAGTGCGCGAAGATGACCTGCTTCGCCATGCTCGGTGTCTTCTACTCGAGCGACAAGTACGGTTTCACTGCGACGAAGAAGCTTTCGTGCGATGGCGGGCCCGAGGCGCATGTGTCGTTTCAGCTCTCTCGGGTATCGCTTGCGGGCGACGGCGTCTCCCGCCAGTCGGTCCAAGCGGGACTGACACTGCGGTTTGTGGATGGAGAGGAGATCATTGAGATCACCCCCAATGACCGCCGCGGCTACTTCCATGCCTATGCCCAGAAGGGCACTGTTGTCAAGTCCCGCTACTACCTGCTCAGCGATGGGAGTGTGATGGGCTGCACTCCGGACAGGGCTTTGCCGGAACAGCCCTATACGAATGTCTTCCTGTACGATCTGGCGGAGAGAGGGTCCTGGGGAGCCGAGCTGGTCTTCGACGACAAGCTGCCCTACAATGACTTCGGCGTAGTCGGCGACGGGACCCGGGCCGTCTTCCTGCTTGGCACCAGGGGCGATTACTGGATCCAGGTGTACGAGGCAAGTAAGCTGGCCTTCACGGTAAAGATGTTCAGGTCCGTCATGGAGGCTGACAGGCCGTCGAGCAGGTCTTCCCGGTCTCAGGGAGCCAGGAACCCATGACCGCCCTGTGGGCGGGGAGATCTGGAGCGGGAGGTTCGGCAATGGGACTCATGCGGATCGTGCGTCTGGGTGCCCTTGTGGTCACTGCGTTGGCCGGCTGTGCTGCCGGCGCCGCAGGCGGTCTGGCGGGCGTGCACGCCAATCTCGCGGATCTCACAGGAGAGTTCGGCCGAAACGCGGGCCAGGATGGCATCGGCCTGTCGGGCGAGGGATGGCTGCCGTTCAGCGCGGCCAGCCCGGTTGCGGTCGGCCTACGTTGCGGCTACCTCAACTACGGATTCGAGCGTGAGAGCGTTCCGTTTGTCCCGTCTGTGCCGGGGGTCTGGGTGTACATCGATCGCTACAACAATCTGCTGTTCGCCCAACTTCTGCTTCGCTTGCAGGCGCGCGGCGGAGCTGTGCGCCCCTACGGCGAGGTGCTCTGCGGCCTGAATCACCTGTTCACGAGGACGTCGGTTCGTTCAGAGTGGGCCTTCGAGGAGATCGCGAGCTCGCAGAACTGGGACGACACCGCCTTCGTCTGGGGCGGCGGGGTCGGCACACTCATTCGCGTACACCAGTCGGGGCGGTCGGCGGTTCTCATCGACATCGGGGGAACAGGGGTCCAGGGGGGACACGCGCGCTACCTTGCCAAGGGCGGCATGACGGTGGAGGAGGGCATCCTCTACTATGATGTACAGCACACGCGGACCCACTTCGTCCTCTGGCGACTTGGCGTGATGTTCGAGTTCCATTGATCGCATCTACCGATCACCACAAACAGCGGATGGAAGTGCATCCTCGCCGGGTCCCGTGGCTGCGGGGGACGGACTTCGTTCCGGAGAGAGGCGGTCATGCTTGTACCCCTCTGCCGGCCACCAGTATGGAGCAAGGTCACATCAGCTTGGCCAGACGGGGACCGGCGAGGGGGTGCGGTCACGCCTGGTGAGCGTCCAGGCCGATCGCTCAAACTTCCGCCCTGCGCCAGCCACGCGATCTGGTGCATCGCCCGGATCGCGTCACTGCATGACCCGAACCGCGCCGCGGGATCCTTGTTCATCATCTTCCGAATCGCGCCGTCAACCTTCTTGGGGAGCGCGCCGAAGACTCGACCGATGCGCCGGGGGTCTCGCTCGCAGATTCGTACGGCGAGATCGCGAAGGGTCTCGATCACTTCGAGGGGACTGAGGTGGCTTTCCCCAGTCAGCCGCTCGAACAAGACAGCGCCAACGCCGTAGATGTCGGACCGTCCACCCAAGGCTTGTCCACATAGCTGCTCCGGAGACATGTAGATCACTGTGCCAGGATGCGCGATCCGAGCGCCTGTCTGTGGCGGGCCCATCGAGCGCACCCGGCAAGTAGGCGATGCCGAAGTCAGAGATCTTGGGGATGCCTTGCGTGGAGAACAGCACGTTCTCTGGCTCCACATCTCTGTGAGTCGACGGGGATCCAGACCCGCGCATGTTTGGTGAGGACCGCGTTTCTCCCCCAGATTCCTTCGCCATGGCTGTGGGTGCGCCGGGAGGTCTGGCTGCGGCCTGGGGGGGCTCCTGCATCTTCTTCTAGCGAGTGCGGATAGATCTGGTAGAAGGGCTTTGCCGCCGGAAAGGCGAAGGCCCGGAGCTGTCCCCTCCGAGCCTTCATGGGTCATCGCGGTGGTCGAGAGTGCGATGGAACCCGGTTCCAGGATGATCGACCCCGGCCCGTTCGTCCAGTCTTTCGGCTGGCGGGGTCGGAGTGGTCGAGCCAGGCTATCGCCTCTACAACTGCGCACGCTGTCACCGCCAGGTGAAGATCTGTCGTTCCTGTGATCGCGGGAACATCTACTGCGGGAAGGACTGCGCCCGGGAGCAGCGACGTCAGTCGCAGCGGCGGGCTGGGCGGCGCTATCAAGCGAGCTTCCGGGGCCGGCGCACCCACGCAGCCCGTCAGATGCGCTATCGACGGCGCCGGGCGCGGAAAGTGACGCATCACCCATTCCTTCTGCCGGGCAGGCGACCGAAGGTGCGCCTGAGTCGGCCATGGCCGGCGCCGTGGAGCACCGGAGAGCGAGAGAAGGAGGGTCGTGATGGTCTGCATGAGGAGTCCGCAGTGGTCGTGTGCGACTTCTGCGGGTGCCGCTGCGCACCCTGGGCGCGGTTGGGGCCGCAGTGGGACTGAGCGGTCGGCCGGGGGCCACCGAACCGGGAGGGCGAAGCCATGATCCCTCCCGAGATCGAAGCCGAGATCCTGCGTCTCTACCATGCCGAGCACTGGCGGGTGGGAACGATCGCGGCGCAGCTGCACGTGCATCATTCGACCGTGCGACGAGTCCTGACCCAGTCGGGAGTATCGGCGGCCCGGTCGACCGTGCGCCCGTCGATCGCCGATCCGTTCTTGCCGTTGATCCACGCGACGCTGGAGAAGTACCCCACGCTCTGCGCCAGCCGGCTCTACCAGATGGTCAAGGCCCGCGGCTATGCGGGCGGTCCGGATCACTTCCGGGTCTTCCCTTCTTCTTCTTGACATGGAAGTGAGCCATGGTTGAGACGATACTAGAAGGGTCTTACATGTTGTCGGTTTTCACAGGGAAGGGACCCCTGCTATTCAGAACCATGCCCCCCCGTCTCTTGAAGGCGACGGTGCCAGACTGCCCTACTCCCCTCCTTTCTGTCCAGCGGTATGCGGGCGGCCCGGCTTGAGCCGGCCGCGGTAGGACTCGCCCTCGATCTGCAGGTCGTAGGCCATGCTCGTGAACCGGTCGATGGCGCTCTGCGCGCGGACCGGGTCGGCGAAGGTGGCCAGCCATTCGTCCGGGCCGCGATTCGAGGTGACGACCATGGAGCCGGCTCGGTGGCGCTCGATCATGATCTCGTAGATGTCGCGGCTCTCGGTCGCGTCCATGGCGTCGAGGGCGAAGTCGTCGATGATCAGCAGGTCGACGCCAAGGAGCTTGCGAAGTTCGACCTCGTAGGAGTTGTCGAGTCGGGAGTGCTTGAGGGTCTTCAGCATGCGATCGGCCCGGAGGGCCAGGACGGAGTGGCCGTGACGACAGGCGATGTGTCCGAGCGCGTGAGCGACGAAGGTCTTCCCGACACCGACGGGGCCGACGATGATGGCGTTGGCGTGGGCGTCGATGAAGCGCAGGGAGGCAAGCTCGTTGAGGAGTTCCCGGTCGTAGGTGACGCGGGCGGTTGGATCCCAGGCTTCGAGCTGCATGGCCGGGTCCAGGTGGGCCTTCTGCGCACGGACCTGGGTGGCGCGGCTGTCGCGGCGCGCCCCTTCGTCGGAGAGGATGAGCAGCAGGAAGTCCTGATGGGGCATCTTCTGCTGCCTGGCCAGGGCGAGGCGCTCGGGCAAGGTGTCGAGCAGGGGGCCGAGCCGGAGCCGGCGCAAGGCGACTTTGAGGTCAGGGGAGATCAGGTCGGTGGTCATGCTTCCGAGTTTCCTTTCTGTTCAGGGTTTCGGGGGAGTGCAAAGAGGCTTGCCGGCCTGAGGTAGCGGGCCAGCGGGATCACGCGGGCGGGAGGAGTCAGGTCGGGATGGGGCTGTCGGGCGTTGGCGATCATGCGTTCGAGACGCCGGACATCGAGCATGTCGAGGCGCAGCGCGATCTGGCAGTTCTCGTTGACGCGCGCGTCTCCGTACTTGCGGGTCAGGCCGAGCAGCGCGTAGGTGCGCCGCATGCGAGTCCAGGGAAGCGGGCAGTCGAGCAAGGCCCGCGCAAAGCGTCCCACCGCTTCCCCGTGCAGGTCGGCCTGGCTCTTGAGGAACTCGAGGTCACGCATCGCATAGGCCGCCTTCTCCTTCGGGTAGTCGCTCGGGTCGATCGACCTGCCGCCGGCACGCTGCCGGGGATGGGTCTTGACCAGGGCTCGGGCGTGGTAGAAGCGGACGAGGTTCCGGTCGGCTCGGGCGAGCAGCTTCTTGCCCTTCAGGTAGGTCGGGAGGCTGTAGAGCGCCTTGGCCACCTGGGCGAGCTGATCGCGGGCGACCACGGGATGGGCCCAGATCGGGATGTCGTAGGGTTCGACCGGCGCCGGCAGCAGAACAGGCTTCTCCTCGGCTGCGAAGTGTTCGCGTGGCATCCGGTGAGTCCGGGAGTGACGCCGCATGCCGTAGCCCTCAAGACACCAGCGGCGCGCGTGCGTTCTCGCCTGTTCGAGATCCTGGAGCTGCTCCCCGCCGAAGCAGTCCTCCCGGACCGTGCGCACGGCTCGTTCCACGCGGGCCTTGTCCGTGGCCTTGCGCACCCGGGCGGTGTCGACATGGAAGCCGCGAGCCTGGGCGTACTCCAGGAAGGTCGGGTTGAGTCGTGGATGGAGGGGATCGGCGTGGTCGACGATCGCCTTGGTGTTGTCGGGGATCAGAACCTTGAAGATCCCGCCGAAGAACTCCCAGGCCGCCTCGCAGGCCTCGATCGCGGTCTGCGTGCTCTCGGAGAAGCAGGGCCAGACGAAGCGATGCCGGCTGAGGACCGAGGTGAAGATCCAGGCCCGGAAGCGGCGGCGCTTCCCGAACAGATCCGGCTCGAGCAAGGTCATCCAGCCGGTGTCTACCTGGAGTTCCTCGCCGGGGCCGCAGTCGGCCACGGGAACCGTCGTCCGGCCACAGCCGAAGCCCAGTTCCCGGACGGCGAAGCGGTAGAGGGTCCCGTAGGGGATGAGGACTCCCCGGCGGTTCAGCAGCTTGCGGACCTTCGTGAGCCGGACCCGGTCCTTGAGCTTCTTCGTGATGAAGTCGCGGTTCTCCCCGCAGAGCGCCCAGGCGTCACCTCGCGGCCGCCCGGGCACGTTCCGGAAGACGGCCATGACGGCGGCGACGACCTCGTCGGTCAGCACGCCGGCCCCCTGGCCGGCGGAGAGCCCGTGCTCCTCGCCGGCCCTGACATAGCGCCGAACGGTCTTCGGATCCATGCCGAGGCGGGCGGCGATGCTCTTGATCGCCATCCCATCCAGCCAGAGTCGGAGCAGTTCCTTGGTCTCCAGCATGGTCACTTCCCTGTAGGGCATCTCGACCTCCCGTCCGCGGCCACCATGGCCGGCGCGGGAGTGTCGCAAGCTGGAGTCGCCGAACAAGGGGGGGCATGGTTATGAAAAACCCGGCCCGAGAGGGGGGAAAGGTTCTGACAAACCCGGTCCTATGCGGTCCCTAGCTTATGAAAACCTACAGGCGTAGAAATCCAGACCGGCGTTGGAGTGGGGAAGGGATTGCCTGGGCGTTGGATTCGGGGTTGTCGGCGGGGTCCATACCCGCGCATAGTTGGTGAGGATCGTGTTTCTCCCCCGGATTCCTTCGCCATGGCTGAGGGGGCGCCGGGAGGTCTGGCTTCGGCCTGGGTAGGCTCCTGCATCTTCTTCTAGCGAGTGCGGATAGATCTGGGAGAAGGGCTTTGCCGCCGGAAAGGCGAAGGCCCGGAGCTGTCCCCTCCGAGCCTTCATGGGTCATCGCGGTGGTCGAAGCTGCGATGGAACCCGGTTCCAGGGTGATCGACCGCGACCCGT
>VGIY01000141.1 GCA_016867695.1 Candidatus Eiseniibacteriota bacterium
GCTTCCTCTCGACCGACTTCATCTTCTGATCCGGGATGCCGATCCGCGGGGAGGGTCCGCACGCCATGCACCTGGAGCTGAGCCGCGGCACGGTGCGCCCGCTGCGCGAGTCGGATGCCGAGTCGCTCGCCCGCCACGCGGACAACCGCGCCATCTGGCGCAACCTGCGCGATCTCTTCCCGCACCCCTACCGGATCGAGCACGCCCGCGAGTTCATCGCCCGCGTCTCCGCCGCCGAGCCGCAGACCTGCTTCGCGATCGAGGTCGCGGGGGAGGCCGTCGGGGTGATCGGCTTCGCTCTCCGCCGGGACGTCGAGCGCGTCTCGGCCGAGATCGGCTACTGGCTCGGCGAGCCCTATTGGGGCCGCGGTATCATGACCGAGGTCCTCGGTGCGGTGACGGCGCGGGCGATCGAAGCCCACGGCCTGACGCGCGTCTACGCCGTGCCCTACGCCTGGAGTCTCGGCTCCTGCCGCGTGCTGGAGAAGGCGGGCTACGAACTGGAGGGCCGCCTGCGCAGAAGCGCGATCAAGGACGGCCGGGTCGTCGACCAGTGGCTCTACGCCCGCGTGCCGGGCGCAGACGCTCCGGTCATCCGCTATCGCGCGATGGCGCGCGAGGAGATCGAGCGGATCTGGACGATCGATCGCAGCGAGACGATCCGCGGCTTCTACGAGCTGCGCGAGGGGCGACTCGTGCTGAAGCCTGAGCTCTACGAGGCTCGCGGCTGGCCGCCCGGGGAGGCGCAGAAGTACACGCCGCGGCTCGTCGCCTGCTTCGAGCGGGGCGGCTGGTTCGTCGGCGCCTACGACGGCGAGCGCCTCTGCGGCTGCGCGGTGCTCGACACGCCCCGGCTGGGGCCCGAGAGGGACCTGCTGCTGCTCGACATGCTCCACGTCAGCCGCGCCTACCGGGGCCGCGGGATCGGGACGGCGCTCTTCGAGCGGGCGCGCCGCCTCGTGCGCCAGGCCGGGGCGCGGGGGCTCTACATCTCGGCGACGCCGAGCGAGCACACGATCGGCTTCTACACGGGTTTCGGGGCGACGCCGATCGGGGTCCCCGATCCCGAGCTGCTCGCCCTGGAGCCCGACGACATCCATCTGGTCTGCCCGCTCTGAGGGGGTCGGCCGGGGCGCGAGGCGCGCCGCGCGCGCCGTGAGGAGGGCGAAGATGTCGAAGTTGGTTCGCGCGACGGCGTGGATCCTCGCGCTGCTCGCCTCGCTCGTCTGGGCCCCGCCGGCGGGGGTAGCCGCGGACGGCGGCGCCGCTGCCGGTGCGGGTGCCAGTGCCGACGCCGGTACCGACGCGGCGAACCCGCAGGCAGCGTCGGGGCAGGAGGAGTCCGCGCAGGAGGAGCCCGCGCTGGAGGAGTCCACGCAGGAGGAGTCCATGCGGGAAGCCCATCGCCGTCTCTCGGTCGAGTGCTTCAACGAGTGCTGGACCTATATCGACAAGGCCCAGCGGACGCCCGCGGAGACCGAGACGATGCTGCTGCTCGCCTGCGCGTCGCTCTGGCACTGGACGCAGCGGGACGACGCCGGTCCGCTGAACCTCTCGATCGGCACCTGGCAGGTCTCACGCGCGCACGCGCTCGCGGGCGACGCGACGGCCGCGCGCCTCTTCGCCGAGCGCTGTCTCGAGGTGAGCGTCCGGGCGGAGCTCCCGCCCTTCTACCTGGGCTACGCGCACGAGGCGCTCGCCCGGTCCGCGCTCGTGGCCGGCGAGGAGGCCGCCGCGCGCGAGCAACTCGGGTCCGCGCGCGAGGCCCTCTCCGCGGTCACGGACGAAGAGTCGCGCGCGATGCTCGCCGCCGACCTGACGAATCTGGAAGGCCTCCTCCCGAAGTAGGAGTCCGGCATGGGACCCTGCCCGCGACACGGCGCCGCGCCCTACCGGGTCGCGGTCGTCCACGGAGGCCCCGGGGCGCCGGGCGAGATGGCGCCCCTGGCGCGCGCACTCGCGCGGGATCGGGGCATCCTCGAGCCGCATCAGAGCGAGCGTTCGCTCGAGGGGCAGGTACGCGAGCTGCGAGACCAGCTCGAGCGGTGGGCGACGCCTCCCGTCACGCTGATCGGCTTCTCCTGGGGCGCGTGGCTCGCCTGGATTCTCGCGGCCCGCCACGAGCCGCTGATCGGCAAGCTCATCCTGGTGGGGAGCGGCAGCTTCGAGGAACGCTATGCGGAGGGCATGCTGGAAGCGAGGCTCGCCCGGCTCCAGCCCGCGGAGCGCGCCGAGGTGGAGCGGCTCCGCCGGCGGCTCGAGGACCCGGCCCGGCAGGGTCACGACGAGACCTTCGCGCGCTTCGGGGAGCTCCTCTCGCGGGCCGACAGCTACGATCCGTTGCCCGGGGAGGACGACGAGGTCCTGGCCCCGGAGGCGGGCGTCTTCCGCGGCGTCTGGCCCCAGGCGGCCGAGTGGCGCCGCAGCGGGCGGCTACTCGAGCTGGCCGAACGGATCCGCTGCCCGGTGGTCGCGATCCATGGAGAGCACGATCCCCATCCGGCCGCCGGCGTGCGCGAGCCGCTCGCCGCGGTGCTCGAGGAGTTCCGCTTCGTGCTCCTGCCGCGCTGCGGCCACAAGCCCTGGATCGAGCGCCACGCGAGAGCGGCCTTCTTCGACGCGCTAGCCGGGGAGCTGCGCGACGCGTGAGCGATCGGGCCGCCTCGGTCAGGGCCTGCCTCACGCCTGGGCCACGGCCTGAATCGGGGCTTCCCCCGCCGCGCGGGACGGGGCTACCATCGCCGCGCATGTTCAAGCTGGCCTCGAAATTCCAGCCCTTCGGCGACCAGCCGCAGGCGATCGAAGAGCTCGCGCGCGGGTTGCGCGAAGGCGAGCGCTACCAGACGCTGCTCGGCGTGACCGGCTCGGGCAAGACCTTCACCATCGCCAACGTCATCGCCCGGCTCGACCGGCCGGCGCTCGTCATCTCGCACAACAAGACGCTCGCCGCGCAGCTCTACGGAGAGTTCCGCTCGTTCTTCCCGGAGAACGGCGTCGGCTACTTCGTCAGCTACTACGACTACTACCAGCCGGAGGCCTACGTCCCGCAGACCGACACCTACATCGAGAAGGACGCCAGCATCAACGACGACATCGACCGGCTGCGGCTCCAGGCGACCGGGCTGCTGCTCGAGAGGCGCGACGTCGTGATCGTGGCCAGCGTCTCCTGCATCTACGGTCTCGGCAGTCCGAGCGACTTCGCCGCCCAGACGATCCTGCTGGGCACGGGCGACGAGATCGGCCGCGAGGCGCTGCTCGACCGGCTGGTGCGCGTGCAGTACGACCGCAACGATCTCGAGCTCGCCCGCGGCCGCTTCCGTGCGCGCGGCGACACGCTCGAGGTCTTCCCGGCGCACGCCGAGGTGGCCTATCGGATCTCGCTCTTCGGCGACGAGATCGAGTCGATCCACGCGATCGATCCGCTGACCGGCGAGCGCCAGCGGGCGGTGGAGAAGCTGGCGATCTTCCCGGCGACCCACTTCGTCACGCCGGGGCCGCGCGTGCAGCAGGCGATCGGAGGCATCCAGCAGGAACTCAAGGAGCGACTGCGCGAGCTGCGTGACGCCGGCAAGCTGCTGGAGGCGCAGCGGCTCGAGCAGCGCACGCGCTTCGATCTCGAAATGCTGCGCGAGATGGGCTACTGCCAGGGCATCGAGAACTACTCGCGGCACCTGGCCGGCCGCGCTCCCGGCGAGCGGCCGGCGTGCCTGCTCGACTACTTCCCCGACGACTTCCTGGTGATCATCGACGAGTCGCACGTCACCGTGCCGCAGCTGCGCGGCATGTACGCCGGCGACCGCTCGCGCAAGCAGACGCTGGTCGAGTACGGCTTCAGGCTGCCCTCGGCGCTCGACAATCGGCCGCTGAACTTCGATGAGTTCGAGCGGATGGCCCCCCAGGTGGTCTTCATCTCGGCGACGCCGGCCGAGTACGAGCTCGATCGCTCGCGCGGCGTCGTCGTCGAGCAAGTCATCCGCCCGACCGGCCTGGTCGATCCCGAGATAATGCTGCAGCCGATCGCGGGGCAGATCGAGGACCTGCTCGAGCGCATCCGCGAGCGCACGGACCGCGGGGAGCGGGTGCTGGTGACGACGCTCACCAAGCGCATGGCCGAGGAGCTGACCGAGTACTTCCTGAACCTGGGCGTGCGCGTGCGCTATATCCACGCCGACGTCGAGACGGTCGAGCGCATGGAGATCCTGCGCGGACTGCGCCTCGGTGAGTTCGATGTCCTGATCGGGATCAACCTGCTGCGCGAGGGGTTGGATCTGCCCGAGGTCTCCCTGGTGGCGATCCTCGACGCCGACAAGGAGGGGTTCCTCCGTTCCGACCGCTCGCTGATCCAGACCGCCGGGCGGGCCGCGCGCAACGTGCGCGGGCAGGTCGTGCTCTACGCCGACGTCGTCACCGATTCGATGCAGCGCGCCTTCGACGAGACCGAGCGCCGCCGGATGCGGCAGATGGCCTACAACGCCGAGCATGGCATCACCCCGCGCTCGATCGTGAAGTCGGTCGACGAGATCCTCGGCTCGACCGTGGTGGCCGACGCCGAGGAGCAGCGCGAGCCGCGGCCGATGCGGGCCGAGGATGTCACCCGGCTCTTGCGCGACATGACCGGCAGCCCGGCGGAGATGATCGCCGCCCTCGCCCGCGAGATGAAGGAGGCGGCGACGAGGCTCGAGTTCGAGCGCGCCGCCAGTCTGCGCGACCGGATCTTCGAGTTGAAGCTGGAGCTGGGCGAGGAGCCGCCCGGGCCTGCCCGCCGGGAGGACGCGCCCGCGGCGAGGCGCGGGCGCGGTCGCCCGGCGCCGCCCGGCCCGCGGCGTGGGGGCGATCGCCCATCTCCGCCCGGCGCGTGGCGTGGCGGCGGGGGCGATCCGGGAGCACGGGCGCGCCCACGGCGGGCAAGGAGGAGCGATGGCGGGACCTAGTCGGGCTCGCGCCGGGCGCGGAGCCGCGCCGGGCGAGCTGCGGGCGCTGGTCAGGCGCGCGCTGGCGGAGGATGTCGGCGCGGGCGACGCGACGACCCTCGGGCTTGTCGCGCCCCGGACGCGCGCGCGGGGCGTGATCCGCGCCAAGGCCGCCGGTGTCGTCAGCGGGCACGCGGTCGCGGCGCTCGTCTTTCGCGCCCTCGATCCCCGCGCCCGCTACGAGGTGGAGGTGGCCGACGGGGGCCGCGCGGAAGCCGGCGCGGCGGTGGCCACGGTGACCGCCGGCGCGCGGGCGATCCTGACCGGGGAGCGCGTGGCGCTCAACTTCCTCCAGCGCCTCTCGGGCATCGCGACGCTGACCGCGCGCTTCGTCGCCGCGGTGGGCGAGGGCGGCGCGGCGATCCTCGACACGCGCAAAACGACGCCCGGGCTGCGCGCGCTCGAGAAGCAGGCGGTGGCCACGGGCGGCGGCCGCAACCACCGCTTCGGCCTCGACGACGCGATCCTGGTCAAGGACAACCATGTCGCTGCGCTGGGCGATTTCACCCGCGCCGTCTGCCGCGCGCTGCTGGCGGCGCGTCGCTGTCGCCCGCCGCTGCCGGTGATCGTCGAGGCGCGCACGCTCGGCCAGGCGGCGCTGGCGATCGATCTCGGGGTGGACCGGGTCCTGCTCGACAACTTCACGCCCGCCCAGGTGCGCCGGGCGGTCGCCCTCGCCGCGGGCGAGGCGCCGGGCGCCGCGGCGCCGGCCGGCGCGCGGGTCGAGATCGAGGTCTCGGGCGGCGTGAATCTCGGCAATGTGAAGCGCTACGCCCTGCCCGGGGTCGACTGCATCTCGATCGGGGCGCTGACGCACTCCGCGCCGGCGTTCGATCTCTCGCTCGATCTGGAGCCGATCGCGGCCGGCGAAGGGAAGAAGAGGGCCGGATCGCCGCGCGGGGAACCGCGTCGGGGATCGCCCGGGCCATCGAGAGGGCGGTTGCGCAGCGGATCGCCCGGTGCGCCGCGCGGGGCCTCGCGCGAGACCCGGCCGCGATGACCGGCGAGGGTGCGGCGCTGGAGGCCGCTGCTCGCGGCTGGCCGCTGGTGCGGCGGTTCCATCACTGCCCTTCCGTCCCATCGACGCAGGATGAGGTTCGCCGGCTCGTCGCGGCGCCGGGCGCCCCGGATCAGGGCGCCGGGCTGCTGCTCGTCGCCGATGCCCAGACCGCCGGCCGCGGTCGGCTGGGCCGAAACTGGCACTCGCCTGCGGGCGCCGGGCTCTGGCTCAGCCTGTCGCTCGCGCCGCGGCGTCCGCGCGCCGAGTGGCCCTTCGTGACCGCGCTCGCGGCGCTCGCCGGACGCGAGGCGCTGGCCGGGTCCGCCGGTCTCGACAGCGGCATCAAGTGGCCCAACGATCTCCTCGTGCGCGGTCGCAAGATCGCCGGAGTCCTGGCCGAGTCGGCGACGGGAGGGCCGCTCGTGCTCGGTGTGGGAGTGAACCTCCTGCAGCGGCGCGCGGATTTCCCGGCCGAGCTGCGCGAGACGGCCACCTCGATCGCGATCGAAGTCGCCCAGGCGGCGCTTGCGATCGAGGTGCCCGCTGCGGCACCATCGCCGCTTCCCTCGCGGGCCGCGCTGCTGGCCTCCTGGCTGGGGGCCTTCGCGGCGCGCTACGCGCTCTTCGAGAGCGGGGGGCCGGCGGCGCATCTCGAGGAACTGCGGTCTGCCTCGCTGCTGATGGGTCGCAGCGTCGAGATCGCCGCGCCGTGGAGAGAGGGAGAGACGGATCCCGCCGCCCCGGGGGTGTCGCTGCGGGGCCGGGTCGTGGGTTTCGGACCGGTGGGGGAACTGGTCCTCGACGTCAAGGATCGCGGGACCGGCACGGCCGCGC
>VGIY01000142.1 GCA_016867695.1 Candidatus Eiseniibacteriota bacterium
AGAACGAAACCGGAGTCGCGGTTCTCCATCATCAGATCGATGACGGCCAGGTCAGGGATCGTCGTCAGGAGGGCCTCCTCCGCTTCCTCGTGGCCCTGGGCCTGGACGACCGCGTAGCCTTCCGCCTGCATCATCATCGCCACCTGCTCGAGAATGTCGATGTCATCGTCCACGACCAGGATCTTCTTGGCAGTGTCCATCAAACCACCTCGTCTCTCGCGCGTCCCACTAGCAGAGGACGTCGCGCTGCTGGTAGTGCGTGTGCAACAGCTCGTGACTCCGATGCCCGAGCGGGGCTCCCAGGTACTCCTCGTAGAGCCTGTTCACCCATGGGTTGCTGTGACTGGCGCGCAGCGGAGCATCCCGATCGATCTGGTACAGCGCATTCATGCGCGCCTTGACCGCCTCCGGATCGGCCCCGATCGGCTGCCCGCCGCCGTTGATGCACCCGCCGGGGCAGGTCATCACCTCTATGAAGTGCAGGTCGTTACGCCCCGCCCTGAGCTCCTCCATCAGGCGCCGGGCCTGACCGAGGCCTGAGACGACCGCCGCTCCCAGGTCGAGTTCGCCGATCTTTACGCGCAACTCCTTCGAGCCCTTCATGCCGCGGAGTTCCTGGATCTTGTACTCCTTCATTTCCCCGCCTGTGATGAGGTAGTACGCGCTCCGGACCGCCGCCTCCATCACTCCCCCGGAGGCCCCGAAGAGCTTCCCGGCGCTCGATCGCTCACCGAAGGGCGTGTCCGCCGCCTCGGGCTCCACTGCAGAAGGGTCGATCCCCGTGATGCGGAAGAGCGTGGCCAACTCGCGCGTCGTCAGCACATAGTCCACATCCGGCTCGTAGTCGCGCCCCATCTCGGGCCTGCTGCACTCGAACTTCTTGGCCGTGCAGGGCATGATGGAGACGCTCACGATCTTCCTGGGATCGAGCTTCTCCCGCTCGGCGAAGAAGGTCTTGGCCAGCGCGCCCATCATCTGCTGCGGGCTCTTGCATGTCGAGAGATTGGGCATGTACTCGGGGTAGAAGTGCTCGACGAACTTGATCCAACCCGGCGAACAGCTCGTGAACATGGGCAGCACGCCGCCCGCGGTAATGCGCTGGACGAGCTCGGAGCCCTCCTCCATGATCGTCAGGTCGGCGGTGAATGAGGTGTCGAACACCCGGTCGAAGCCGGCCCGTCGCATCGCCGCGACCATCTTGCCGTCGATGTCGGTACCGGGCTTGAGGTTGAACTCCTCGGCCAGGGACACCGAGACCGCCGGCGCGTGCTGCGCGACGACGATGAGCCCGGGGTTCGCGATCGCGCCGAGCACGTCGTCGATGTAGCTGTGCTCCGAGAGCGCCCCCGTCGGGCAGACCAGGATACACTGGCCGCAGTTGATGCAGGTCGAGACATTCATGCCCCTGTCGTAGGCTGTCCCGATGAAGGCTCGCGAGCCCCGCTGCACGAAGTCGATTGCCGAGACGCTCTGGATCTCCTCGCACACGCGGACGCACTTGCCGCAGAGGATGCACTTGTCGGGGTCGCGGATGATCGACGGACTGGAGATGTCCTTCTCGCGCCGGGTGCGCTCACCCACGAAGAGCCGCTGCGTGACGCCGTGGGTGCGGGCAAGCTGCTGCAGCTCGCAGTTCCCGCCGCGCACGCAGTAGAGGCAGTCATCGGGGTGATTGCTCAGGAGCAACTCGACGATCGTCTTGCGCACCTGCAGGATCTCGGGCGTTGCGGTGCGGATCTTCATCCCCTCGGCGACCGGGTAGGAGCACGACGGGACGAGCGAGGGCATCCCCTCGACCTCGACCACGCACATGCGGCACGACCCGGACGGCAGGAGCCCATCGATGTAGCACAGTGTCGGGACCCTGATTCCGGCCCGGGTGAGCGCCTGGAGGATCGTCTCACCCTTCTTCGCCTTGATCGTTTGGCCATTGGCCTCTATGGTCATCATCTCCTCACCTCGCTTCTCTTACGCCGGTTCCGTGAACTCGATGTCGCACCGCAAGCATCGCCGAGCCTCGCAGAGGGCGCCGTGCTCATCGATGCAGAGGTCGACCTCGCGGAAGGTGCCCTTGCGCTGCGCGACCGCCAAGTGTGGGGGCTGCACTCTTCCGGCAGCCCCGCTCTCCTCGTCGTCCCCGCCGACAGGCTCGATGTAGACCGACGGGAGCTTCACTTTCGTCAAGACCTTGAGCTGACGGCCGGTCAGGTAGCGGTCGATCATCAGCGCCGCGCCCTTGCCCGCGGCGATCGAGTCGATGACGGTGTTGGGTCCCGTCACGACATCCCCGCCGCCGAAGATCCCCGGGCTCCCGGCGGAACGCGACTCCTCGTTGATCACGAGAGTGCCGCTCTTGGAGATCGTCAGTCCCTCGAGCCCCGCCTCCTCGGGCTCCTCGCTGATCGCGACAATGAGCGTGTCGAGGGCGACGACATGCTCGCTGCCCGGGATCGGCACCGGCCGCGCCCGCCCGCTCTCGTCGCGCGCGCCCAGCTGGTTGCGAATGAACTTGACGCCGGTGAGGCGGCCGTTGCGAGAGATGACCTCCACCGGGCCCTCCAGGGGCTCGAGGCGCACGCCCTCCTCGAGCGCCGCGACGATTTCCTCCTCATAGGCGGGCATCTCTTCGCGCGTGCGACGGTAGAAGACGGTGACCTCGGCGACATCCTTCTGCCGAATCGCCACTCGGGCAGCATCGAGGGCCGAGTTGCCTCCGCCGATGATCCCGACACGGCCGACAGCCAGCTCCCGGCCCTCCAGATTGAAGGCCTTCAGGAAGCGGATGCCGTGAATGACGCCCTCGACATCCTCGCCCGGCACGCCCAGCCTCCGGCTCCGGTGCGATCCGGTGGAGACATAGATCGCCGAGTAGCCGTCACCCTTCAGGCTGCCCAGCGTGAAGTCCCTGCCGAGCGCCTGGCCGCAGCGCAACTCGATGTTCTCGTTGAGCAGGGTGTCGATCTCCGCCTGCAGCGTCTCTCGCGGGAGACGGTACTCGGGGATCCCACAGATGAGCATCCCTCCGGGCTTGCACTCCCTCTCGAAGACGGTGACGCGGTAGCCCTGCAGCGAAAGCAGATGGGCGGCGGTGAGTCCCGAGGGGCCGGCGCCGATCACGGCGACACGCGGGCCGTCGGGCCTGGCCGGCTTCACGGCGTACCTGTACGCCGAGGCCGGGATGTGATCGACGACGAAGCGCTTGAGCGCGCGGACCGCAATCGGTTCGCCGCCGGTCGTGCCGCAGCGGCAGAGATCCTCGCACGGGTGGTTGCAGACCCGGGCACAGGCGGACGGGAAGGGGTTGGCCGCACGGATGGTCCGGTAGGCCTCTTCGTACTCGCCGCGACCGATGTGCGCCACGTAGCGCCAGACCTCCGTGCCGACCGGGCAGCCGCTCTGGCACGGCGCGCCGACCAGTTCGCGGCAGGAACCCGCCGGGCAGCGGCGCTCGTAGATGTGCGCCTCGTACTCGTCGCGGAACCAGCGGAGCGTCGAGAGCACCGGGTTCGGGGCCGTCTGGCCCAGGCCGCACAGCGATGTCTTGCGGATCACCTCGCCCAGTTCCCTCATGTACATGATCCCCTGGAAGCGGAGCAGGGCGTCGTTGTCCTCTTCCTTCAGGCGCGGTCGCGTGATCGCCTGCAGGATCTCGAGCATGCGGCGGGTCCCGACGCGGCAGGGAATGCACTTTCCGCAGCTCTCGTTCTGGATGAACTCCATGAAGAACTTGGCGAGATCCACCATGCAGGTGCTCTCGTCCATCACGACGAGTCCACCCGAACCCATGATGGCGCCGAACTCCTTGAGCGCCTCGTAGTCGCAGGGAATGTCCAGGTGGGGCTCGGGAATGCAGCCGCCGGAAGGACCGCCGATCTGGACCGCCTTGCACTTCCTGCCGTGCGGAGTCCCGCCGCCGACGGCGAAGATCACCTGGCGGATCGTCGTGCCCATCGGGATCTCGACCAGACCGGTGCGATTGACCATTCCGGAGAGCGCGAAGACCTTCGTGCCCTTGGAACCGGCGGTCCCGACGGCCGAGAACGCCTCGGCGCCGATCGCCATCAGCGTGGGGATGTTGGCCAGCGTCTCGACGTTGTTGATGACCGTCGGCTTCCCGAAGACGCCGGAGGCCACCGGATAGGGGGGGCGGGGCCGCGGCATCCCGCGCCGGCCCTCGATGCTGTGAATGAGCGCCGTCTCCTCGCCGCAGACGAATGCGCCGGCGCCCATCTTGATGATGATCTCGAGGCTGAAACCGGAACGGAGGATGTTGTCGCCAAGCAGGCCGTACTGCTTCGCCTGCTCAATGGCTGCCCGCAGGTTGCGGATCGCGATCGGATACTCGGCGCGGGTGTAGACGTAGGCCTTGGTCGCGCCGATCGCATAGGCCCCGATCACCATGCCCTCGACGAGCCGGTGCGGGTCGGACTCGCAGACCGCCCGGTCCATGAACGCGCCCGGGTCGCCTTCGTCGGCGTTGCAAATGAGGTACTTCTGGCCGCCCTGCGCGGCAAGCGCCATCTGCCACTTCTTCCCGGTCGGGAAGCCGCCGCCGCCCCGACCCCGCAGTCCGCTGGCAAGCACAGCGTCGACCACCTCCTGGCGGGTCTTGGTGCGCAGCGTCGTGTAGAGGGCCGAGTAGCCGCCGCGGGCGATGTACTCATCGATCGATCCGAAATCGATGATGCCGGAGTTGGCCAGAACCCAACGCTTCTGGATCGCCATGAACGGGTGCTGATCGAGGTACGCGACCCTGTCCCACGCCTTGAGGGTTGGGCTGCGGTGCTGCCCGAGGACGTTGTCGCCGTTGATCTCTCCCGCGAGGACCCTCTCGAGCAGTCCGTCGACCTTCTCGGCCGTCACGGTACCGAAGCTCAAGCGTGCCCGGCCGGGAAGCTGGATGTCGAGGGTCGGCTCCTCGGAGCAGAGCCCGATGCAGCCGACCTCACGGATGTCCGCGTCCACCTTGTGGCCGGCGCAGTAGGCCTTCACCGCCTCGAGCGTCCTGTCCGCCCCGGCCCCGAGGCCGCAGGTGCCGGCGCCGACGAAGATGACCGGTTTGGTGACGTCGTCGCGCCTCAACGCGGTGATCAGCGATTCGCGGCCAGCCGGGTCCTTCCCGAAGGGCCCGGCCTTGAGCTCGGCGAGCAGTCCGGGCTCCGGCCTGGCGGCCGCATCCCAGGTCGCCCCCCCCTGTGTCGCGGTCTCAGGCGCTTTCATGGATCCGCTCCTTTGCCCGGCACTCCTCGATGATCCTCTGGAGCTTCATCGGGGTGATCTTGGCGTAGAACTGCCCATTGATGTTGACGACCGGGGCGAGGCCGCAGGCGCCCATGCAGGCAACGACCTCGAGACTGAAGAGCCTGTCCCGCGTGGTCTGGCCAGGCTCGATCTTCAGCACCCGGATGACCATGTCGAGGCTCTTGCGCGAGCCCTTGACGTGGCAGGCCGTGCCCCGGCACACCATCACGTGGTACTTCCCCTTCGGTTGGAAGCGGAACATGTTGTAGAAGGTGGCGACGCCGTAGATCTTGCTGGCCGGCAGGTTCAATCTGCGGCCGATCTCGGCGATCGCCTCCGGCGACAGGTACCCCTCCGTCTCCTGCACCTCCTGCAGGATCGGGATCAGGCTGTCGCGCCCCGCGTTCGGATGCTCCTTGAGCACGGTGTCCACGCTTCTCATGGCTGCCCTTCCTGTTCTCCCAAGGCCCCCTGGGTGGCGAAATACGCGACCTTCTCGAGCGAGCTGGTCACGTCCATGTCCTCGAGGCAGACGCCGACCGGCACCCGCAGGGGAACCGGAGCGAAGTTGAGGATTCCCTTGATTCCGGCATGGATGAGCCGGTCGGCGACGAGCTGGGCGACGCCGCCCGGCACGCAGAGGATCGCCAGGCGGATCCGGTCTCCGGCGATCACCCGGTCGACATCCTCCATGGGGTAGCAGCGCACGCCGTTGACGAGGCGGTTCACCTTGAGCGGGTCGCTGTCGAACGCGGCGACGATCCGCAGGCTCGAGCGCCGGCCCTCGAGGAAGGCAGCGAGCGCGCGACCGAGGTTACCGACGCCGACCAGGGCGATCCGGTGGTCCGCGCCGCTCCCCAGGATCTCGCCGATGTGCTTGACGAGTTCCTCGACCTCGTAGCCGTGACGCGGGATCCCGTAGTAGCCGATGTGCATCAGGTCGCGCCGGACCTGCGAAGGGGTAAGGCCCATCATGCTGGCCAGCTCGTGCGAGTAGACGGAGCGCTTCTCGGGCGGGAGGTGCTCGGTCAGCAGCACGCGGTAGCGCGTCAGCCTGCCGATCGCCCTGTCAGAGATCCTCGCCACGCCGACAACCTCGCGTTACTGAATTCACATCGTTACGAAGCTCACGAATATCGATCGTCGGAATGGTAGCGGAATTCAACCTCAATGTTGACACAATACTGCTAACGTGGCTCATTCGATCGGCTAATACTGGCCGTATCGCATTGCAACTGAGTCAGTTAAGTAATGAACCCTGCCGTTCTGCCCAGCCCGGCCAGCCCGCTGGGGGCCCGAGGGGAGGCCTGAGGGGTGGTGCAACCCGGGCCGCCGGGCCCTAGACTCCACTCGAGCGTCCCGCCGGGTTCCGAGGCACGGATGGCCTCGGTGGGGGGGGCACCGAAGGGGGGGGGGGCCGGCATGATGCCGCGGCAGGGGATCCGCATCGACGAGGACTCCATCTGGAAGGTCCTGGCCCAGACCGGGGCCGGTTCCGCGGGCGAGGTCCGCCGGAT
>VGIY01000143.1 GCA_016867695.1 Candidatus Eiseniibacteriota bacterium
ACCCGCGTGCGCATGTTCCTCAACCACCCCAACCCGGTCCTCGACCGCACCGTGCTCGCCTACGCGCTGCCCCGCGCCGGGGCGGTCGACCTGCGCATCGTCGACGCCTCCGGGCGCCTCGTGCGCCAGCTCTTCTCCGGCGAGCAGCATCCGGGCAGCTACGAGATCCTCTGGAACCGCGCCGACGACGCCGGCCGTCCGGTCGCCAGCGGCGTCTACTACGCGGTCGCCCGGGTCGACGGCCAGGAGATCACCAGGCAGATGACGGTGCTCCGCTAATCCCCCCCCGGCGGACGCCCGAGAGAGCGGGGCGGCAGCGCGCGCTGTCGCCCCGCTTCGCTTCCGCGCCGAGTTCGGTCGCCGTTCAGACCCGATACGGGCGCCGACCGCCGGGGTCGTGCAGCTCGACGGCCACACGCCGCCGCCTCCAGGCGAAGACCGTCAGCGCGACGAGCGGCACGTAGGCGAAGGCGAGCAGCGTGAGGAAGAGCCAGTTCTCCTGCAGGGCCACGCGGAAGTGGTCCCTGGTCAAGAGCGCCCAGGAGCCGGTGCGCGGCGAGATGCCCAGGATGTTCGCCAGCGAGACGATCAGGATGAGCGCGAAGAGGTACAGGTAGTTGCGCAGCAGCCGCCGCCCCATCGCCTCGCGCATCGAGATCTTGAACGTCGGATAGAGAAGATCCGCCGTGAGGTCGTGGCGCCAGGGACCCTGCGGCAGGGACTGCCCGTCGGGGCGCACGATCGGGGCGAGGAAGTGCGCCTCGAGGATGCGGATGCGCCATCGCCAGACGTCGTAGAAGCGGTAGCGGCGCGCCTCGATGACGAGCAGGACCCAGAGGACGGAGACCGCCACGAGCAGGATGGCGTCCGCGCTCGGGTGCTTGAACGAGAGCGAGAGCAGGCCGAGCGTGGCGACGATGGCCCAGTTGGTGGCGACATCCATGCGCGTGCGCCAGACGGTCAGCCGGTTCATCTCGCCGCGATAGAAGTGCGCCATGGCGTTGACGTCGCCGCCGGCGAAGGGGACTCCCGCCGACGGGGCGGGCGTGCCCGCCCCGCCGGCGGCGGGGCCGCCCCCCCCCGCCGGGAGGGCCTGTGCGCCTGATGCGGGGGCGTTGCCCTCCGCTGGAAAGCGCCCGGCAGTGGAGCGCGAGGCGCGTCCTCCCGCAGCATCCATTCCCGTCCTCCGGGGCAGCCTCGTCACCAGGGCCCTCTGGCCGTCGGTCTCCATCCGTCGCGAGTAGCATAGCCCGACCCCGGGCGGCGGGGAACATGAGAGCACGGCGCGGGCGTGCCGCATGCAAGAGCGCCGCACGTGCACTCCGCACCAGTGCGCCCCACGAGAGCGCAGCCGTGAACGCGGCCGAGAGTGCGGCAACTGAATCAACCCGGGACGCCTCTCCGGCGGCGGCCGAGGCCGTGCACCCCGATGCCCGGGGGACGGGGCATCGCCCGCCCATCCTGCCGATGCTCGCGCATCCCCTTGATCGGGAGTCTGTTCCACGGGCTCGGGGGTCAGAGCCGCAACGCGGCCGGGCCCTGCCCTCCTCGCCGGCCGGGAGATCGGCGCCCGCGGACCGGTTCGCCTTGACTCCGCAGGGGCTGCCCTTCCACGATTGAGTGGAGTCAAGTCGCCGTCGCTGGTCCGTGCAGCCTCCCCTTCCCCCGCGCGCCCCCGCGGGCTGCCCCGGTGCACGCGACCCGCCGAGCGGAGACGCCGAGCCAGAGGAGGATCCCGTCATGAGACTCGTTCCGCTCGCCCTGTGGGTTCTCCTGCTCGCCGCCTGGGCGCCGACGGCCCTGGCCGAGCGGGAGGCCTTCGACGCCTACGGCATACCGAGCCTGGCGGCGATCAACGACGCCTACGCGACCGGCGAGATCGACCGCGCCCAGGCGCTCATCCACCGCGTGCAGGCGCTCAAGTCGCCCCATCTCCTGCCCGAGCGCTTCCGCCTTCCGGGCGGCGACCTCAAGTGCGGCACGGCGATCCTGCTCGAGGCCTACGAGGAGCTCGAGGCCATGGGCCGCGGCGACGCCCTGGGCGACCTGCGCGCCCGGCCGACCAACCTGCTCAACTCCCGCATCACCGCGCACTTCAAGATCCACTACACGCTCTCGGGCAGCGACGCGGTGACCGAGGCCTACGTCGACGTCATCGAGGCAGCCTGCGAGATCTCCTGGAGCTCGTTCCATACGACCTACGTCTGGGACGTCCCCCCCGGCGACGGCGCGGCCGGCGGCGGCTGGAACCTGACCGACATCTACATCCACGCCCTGGGGGGCGGGACGATGGGGATGGCGGAGAAAGAGAGCAACGTGCCGCCCGACCCGCCCTACAGCGACATGACCGGCTTCATCCACATCAACACGAATCTGACCGCCAATCAGGCTCGGGTGACGACCGCGCATGAGTACATGCACATCATCCAGTATGGCTACAACGCGGGCTCCACGAACTCCTGGTTCATGGAGAACTGCGCGATGATGGGCGAGGAGTACTCCTACGACAACATCAACGACTACCGCGGCTACCTGTCCGCCTGGTTCGGCCCGATCTACTTCCCGATGTACACGCACAACGGGCAGTTCGAGTACGGCCAGATCACCTGGCCGATGTACCTCACCGAGCGCCACGAGGCGGCGCTGGTCGAGGACATCTGGAGCCGCCTGCGCTGGACCTACAGCTACTTCGACATCATCAACGCCGCCCTGGCCCCCTACGGCTACGACGTCGACACCTCCTTCGACGAGCTGAAGATCTGGGGCGTCTACACCGCCTTCCGCAACGACGGCCAGCACTTCGAGGAGGCCGGGACCTGGAGTTCCTACTACTACCCCGACCGGACCCACAACACCTACCCGACGGGCAACCAGAACCCGACCCCGGCCAAGCGGCCCAACCGCCTGGGATCGAGCTTCAACGGCTTCCTGCGCCAGACGGGGAGCACCGACAACACGCTGCGGGTGACCTTCAACGGCCCCTCCTGTACGATCGCCGTGACCTTCTTCCGCAAGCTGGTCGGCGTCCCCGGGCACACCGAGTTCTACATGGATCTCGACGCCAACGGCGACGGGGTCATCGAGATCCCCGACTTCGACCAGTCCGAGTGGGTGATGATGCTGACCAACATGAGCCTCTACTGCAGCGGGGCGATGGACTACACCTACTCGGCCGAGACGACCACCGGCGCCCAGGCGCTGGACGAGGAGCTGGCGCAGACCCGCGTGCGCATGTTCCTCAACCACCCCAACCCGGTCCTCGACCGCACCGTGCTCGCCTACGCGCTGCCCCGCGCCGGGGCGGTCGACCTGCGCATCGTCGACGCCTCCGGGCGCCTCGTGCGCCGGCTCTTCTCCGGCGAGCAGCGTCCGGGCAGCTACGAGATCCTCTGGAACCGCGCCGACGACGCCGGCCGTCCGGTCGCCGGCGGCGTCTACTACGCGGTCGCCCGAGTCGACGGCCGGGAAATCACCAGGCAGATGACGGTGCTCCGCTAATCCCCCCCCGGCGGACGCCCGAGAGAGCGGGGCGGCAGCGCGCGCTGTCGCCCCGCTTCGCCAGCCCCTGCGGACGGCCCTCGGTTGCGGAACCGGGCGGCACCGTGCGAGTCTATCCTTTCGTCCCCGTCCCTGAGAGCAGAGGAGCCGGCGATGCCACCCGCGATCATCTACCTCGACTACAACGCGACGACGCCGATCGCGCCGGAGGTGGCCGCGGCCATGCGGCCCTTCCTCGACGGGCGCTTCGGCAATCCCTCCAGCTCGCACGCCTTGGGGGTCGAGGCCCGGCTCGCCGTCGAGCGGGCCCGGCGCCAGATCGCCGATCTCCTCGAGGCCCAACCCGACGAGATCGTCTTCACCAGCGGGGGCAGCGAGTCCAACAACGCGGCGATCCGCGGCGTGGCCGAGGTGCTGGGGAACCGGGGGCGACACATCGTCACCTCCGCCGTCGAGCATCCGGCGGTGAGCGAGGTCTGCCGCCACCTGGAGGGCGGGGGTTTTCGCGTCACCCGGCTCCCCGTGGACGGCCGGGGCCGGGTCGATCCGGAGGCCGTCGCGGGCGCGATCACGCCGGAGACCATCCTGATCACGATCATGCACGCCAACAACGAGGTCGGCACGCTGCAGCCGATCGCGGAGATCGCCCGGATCGCCCGCGCCCGGGGCGTGCTCTTCCACTCCGACGGGGCCCAGGCCGTGGGCAAGGTCCGGACCAGCGTGCGCGATCTGGGGATCGACCTCTACTCGCTCGCCGGGCACAAGTTCTACGCCCCCAAGGGCATCGGCGCCCTCTATGTCCGCCGCGGCACGCCGCTGGCCAGGTTCATGCTCGGCGCCGATCACGAGCAGGGCCGGCGCGCGGGCACGGAGAACGTGCTCGCCATCGTCGGCCTCGGACAGGCGGCGGAGATCGCCGCGCGCGATCTCGAGGGCCACGCCAGGCACATGCGCGGCCGGCGCGACCGCCTGCAGGAAGCGCTGCAGGCCGGTTTCCCGGGGCTGTGCGTCCACGCCGCCGGCGCCGAGCGGCTGCCTAACACGCTCAGCGTCGCTTTCCCCGGGCTGGAGGCCAACACGATCCTCGACGAGCTGAGCGGCGTCGCCGCCTCGGCCGGAGCGGCCTGCCACGCCGGGGAGGTGCATCTCTCCCCCGTTCTCGAGGCGATGGGCGTCCCGGAACGGGTGGCCATGGGGACGCTGCGCTTCTCGGTCGGGCGGGAGACGACCGCGGACGAGGTCGACCGGGCCGCCGCCGAGGTGATCGCCGCGGCGCGGCGCCTGTGGGGGGCCGAAGAGGAGACGGAGGCGGGCGCGACGGCAGGCACGCCCGGCGATCCCGCCGGGACGATCCGGCTCACGCACTTCACCCGCGGTCTCGGCTGCGCCTGCAAGATCAGGCCGCAGGCGCTCGAGTCGATCCTGGCGCGCCTGGAGAAACCGACCGACCCGGCGCTGCTCGTCGGCGCCGAGACCTCGGACGATGCCGCCGTCTATCGCCTGGCGCCCGATCTGGCGATCGTCGAGACGCTCGACTTCTTCACGCCGATCGTCGACGATCCGCGCGCGTTCGGCGCGATCGCCGCCGCCAACGCACTCAGCGACATCTACGCCATGGGGGCGCGCCCGCTCTTCGCCTTGAACATCGTCGGCTTCCCGCTGCGGCGCCTGCCGCTGTCGGTGCTGGACGAGATCCTGCGCGGTGCGGCCGACACGGCCCGGGCCGCGGGGATCCCGATCGCCGGCGGGCACTCGGTCGAGGACAGCGAGCCGAAGTTCGGCTGGGCCGTCACCGGCCTCGTCGACCCGGGAAGGGTGCTCAGGAACTGCACCGCCCGCCCGGGAGACGCGCTGATCCTCACCAAGCCGCTCGGCCTGGGCGTCCTGGCCACGGCCGCCAAGCGCGGCGCCGCCGGCGCCGATCTCGTCGCCCGGGGGACGGCCGTCATGGCGACGCTCAACCGCGCCGCCGCGGAGACGATGTCCCGCTTTCCGGTGACCGCCTGCACCGATGTCACCGGCTTCGGCCTGGTCGGCCACCTGCTCGAGATGACCGCGGGCAGCGGCGTCGACGCGGTGATCTGGCACGAGTCGGTGCCGCTCCTGTCCGGCGTGCGCGAGCTGGCCCTGGCGGGCCTCGTGCCGGGAGGCACGCGGGACAACCTCGAGCATGCCGGCGCCGGCGTGGACTGGAGCGAGCGCATCCCCCCGGTGGAGCGGCTGCTTCTATGCGACGCGCAGACCTCTGGCGGGTTGCTGATCAGCCTGCCCGAGGCCTTCGCCGGCGAGCTGCTCGCCGCGTTGCGGGACGCTGGTGTCGAGGATCCGGCCTGGATCGGGCGGATGACCGAGCCGGGTCCGGGCCGCATCCGGATCCTGCACGGGCGGCGAGGCGCCGAGGAGCCTCGCGGACGAACGGCATAGCGAGGCGCTGGCTGGTAGGGCGGAGTGGGGAACGGAGCGGATGGGGGGGGCACCGCCCCGGGCGGAACGGCCGGTGAGCCCGAGGGCGGGCGCGCGGACGGGGCCGGGCGGGAGAAGGAGCGGAGCGGCATGAGGGCGAGAGTCTGCCGGTGCGCACGGGTGAAGCCTGGTCGCGCGCCGGGGCGGGGCGGACGCGGAGCGCTCTGCGGAACGATGGCTGTCCTCGGCGTGAGCCTCTGCATCTGGGCGGCGGGCGCGGCGGCGCAGCGCCCGGCGGAGGGCCCGGCGGAGGGCCTGACGCAGCATCAGGCGGAGGGCCTGACGCAGCGTCCAACGGAGGGCCCGGCGCAGCGCCCGGCGCAGCGTCCTGCGGAGGGCCCGGCGCAGCGCCCGGCGGGCGGTGCGGCGGACGGAGGGTCCGCCGGCGCTCCCCCCCCTGCGCGGCGGCCCGCGCCTGCCCCGGCGGACGAGACGGCCCGGCTGTTCGACAACCCCGCCGCCTGCGCCGTCCGCGAACACCGTCTCGGCGTGAGCCTCGACCCGGACGGGGCGCAGCTTCGAGCGCGCGGGGCGTTCCTTCTCCTCCATCCGCCCGGCGTGCCGGCCGATCGGGCCGTTCCCCTCCTGCTCCACCGCGACCTCCGGCTCGAGCAACTGACCGCAAGCCATCGCGGAGAGTCTCTGCCGCTGCGCTGGGAGAGGCGCGCCCGCTGGGAGCCGCGCGACTTCTGGCCCGACCCGGAGTATCCCGGGCTGGCCGAGTACGACCACGCCTCCCAGATCGACCTCCTCCTCGAGACCCGGGCCGCCA
>VGIY01000144.1 GCA_016867695.1 Candidatus Eiseniibacteriota bacterium
GGCGTAGCCCTCGGTCTGGGCGCCGCACCGCGCGGCGGTCCAGGGGTGCGAGCCGTCGTTGGCCGTGGCCGCGGCGACCGTCCGGCAGACCTCGCCCTCGCGGAGAAGCTCGAGGCGCACGGTGGCGCCGCAGTCGCCCCGGCGGTCCCAGGTCAGGTCGTAGCGCCCCCCCTCGCTCCAGGTCTCGCCGCCGTCGGGGCGCGTCACGCGGATCCGGCAGGGCTGCGGCTCGGGCGCCGGCACGATCAGGAACTCGGCGCCGCTCTCGCCCCTCCCGCCGCCGGAGAGCGCGCGGATGCCGACGCGGGCGGAGGTCGTGTCTTCTGCGCATCCCCGCGCCGTCCAGGCGAACTCGCCGTCGTTGGCCGTCGTGTCGGCCAGCGTCAGACAGACCTCGCCCTCGCGGAGCAGCTCGATGGCGACGAGGGAGGCGCAGGCGCCCTCGTCGGTCCAGAGGATCGTGTAGGTGGAGTCGGCGAACCAGATCTCGCCGCCGCCGGGCGAGACCACCTGAATGCGGCAGGCGGGCGCCGGGGAGTCCCCGTCGTCGCAGGCGAAGAAGGGCAGTCCCAGGGCGGCCACGAGGGCCGAAAGGAGCGCGAACCTCGCACGGCGCATCGGCGGACCTCCGGATCGAGGATGACCGCCGCGAGTGTAGGGCCGCTCCCCGCTCAGTCAAGCGCGGCCGTCGCCCGCTCAGTCGGCGACCGCCGGCGGGCAGGCGTCGATGACGAGAGCGCTCGACTCCGCCGCCGTCCCCGACGCGAGGTCGACGACGCGCACCGCGTAGCCCTCTGCCTGGCCGTCGCACTGCTCGGCCGTCCAGGCGAAGTGGCCGTCGTTGACCGTTTCCTCGACGATCGTCCGGCAGGGCCGGCCCTCGCGCAGGAGCTCGATCCTGACCCGCTTGCCGCAGCAGCTCGTGTCGGTCCACTGGATCTCGACCAGGTCGCCGACGCAGTAGGATGCGCCGCCGGCGGGGAGGGCCACGGCCAGCGCGCAAGGGGTCAGGATCTCGAAGGGCTGATCGCTGACATCGACGGCGTCGCCCTCGAGATCGGTGATCCGGATGCGGTAGCCGTCCGGGGGCGGGCAGGGGTCCCCCGCGCCCCAAGTGATCGACTCCTCGCAGGAGGGGATGGAGTAGACGAAGTGGCCGTCGTTCTCGGTCGCCGCGGCGATCGTCTCGACGACCCGGCCGAGGCGCAGGAGCTCGATCTTCACCATCTCGCCGCAGCAGGTCGAGGGGTTCCAGCGGATGGGCATGTCCGTCTGGCGGCAGAACTGCTCGCCGCCGTTGGGGCCGACGATCCGCAGGGCGCACTCGCCGCCGATCGTGAAGCGCCCGTCGCTCTGGCTGATCAGCTCGCCGCCGAGCTCGGTCACCCTCACCCGGTAGTCGGTCGGGGCGATCTGGCCGAGCAGGGGATCGCAGGCCTCCACGGTCCAGGTGTAGCCGCCGGTGTTCTCGGCCGACGCGGCGATCGTGCGGCAGACGAGGCCGCCGTTGAGCAGCTCGATCTTCACCCGGTCGGCGCAGCAGGGTCCCGTCTCCCAGGCCAGGTCGACGACATCGCCTGCGCAGAGGACCTCGCCGCCGTCCGGGTAGAGCACGTCGAGCCGGCAGGCCGGGTCGATCCGGAAGGCGCCGCCGCTCTCGGCGTGCAGGCCCGTCTGCGGATCGTCGATGCGCACGGCATAGCCTTCCGCCTGGTCCAGCCACTGGGTCGCGATCCAGTCGTAGATGCCGCTGTTGGGCGCACCCTCGGCGATCAGGGCCACCGGCGTGCCGTCCTGGTGGAGCGTGATGTCCACCAGCGGGCCGCAGCAGAACGACGAGCTCCAGACGATGGTCAGCGGCTCGCCGTCGCAGTAGGCCTCGCCGCCAGCGGGGACCTGGACGCCGAGCGCGCAGGCGGGATGGAGGCTGAACGAGCCCGGGCCGAGGGAAGAGACGCCCGAGTCCAGGTCGACGATGCGGACCTCGTAGGGACCGGGGCCGTCGCCGGGCTCGGCCGTCCAGGCGTGCTCGCCGTCGTTGTCAGTCGCCTCGGCGATCACCGCGCAGACCCGGCCGTCCAGAAGAAGCTCGATGCGCACCAGCGGGCCGCAGCAGTCCGACGAGGCGTCCCAGGCAATCGGCATGGTCTCGCCGGCGCAGTAGGCGGCGCCCGCCGGGGGGCTGGAGACCAGCAGGGCGCAGGGGGGCAGGATCTCGAAGTCCGCCGGGGAGGAGCCCGAGCGGCCGCTCTCGTTGTCCGTGACGCGGATCCGGTAGCTGTCGGTGAAGGCGCCGCAGCGCAGCGTGTTCCAGACGAAGCTGCCGTCATTGGCGGTCGCGGCGGCGATCACCCGGCAGACCTCGCCGTCGCGCAGCAACTCGATCCGCACCGTCGGCCCGCCGCAGGGAGACCGCCTCCAGCTGATCGGCAGCGACGTCCCCTCGCAGTAAGCGTCGCCGCCGCGGGGCGCGGCGAGCAGGATCTGGCCGGTGCCGACGCTGAACTCGCCCGCTCCGCGCGTCACGCGTCCCGTGGCCGCGTCGGTGATGACGATGGCGTAGCCGTTGGGCAGGCCGCTGTACGGCTGGGCGTTCGGCCAGAGGTGTTCGCCGTCGTTGGGCGTCGAGGCGGCGATCGTGGCCGCGAGCGTGTCGTAGTGGTAGAGCTGGATCCTCACGCTCGGGCCGCAGCAGGGCCCCGGCTCCCAGGTGATCAGGGCGTTGTCGCCCTTGCAGACCAGGTCGCCGTGCACGGGATAGGTGATCCGGTTGACGCAGGCGGGGTGAATCGTGATCGTGCCGCCGGTCTCGGTCGCCGCGCCGGTGGAGAGGTCGGCGACCCGCAGCGTGTACTCGCCCGAGGCCTCGCCGCACGGCTCGGCGATCCAGGCGAAGCCGCCGTCGTTCGCCGTCGAGGCGGCGATCGTCCGGCAGACGCCGCCGCCGTCGAGGAGGTCGATGCGCACGAACTCGCCGCAGCAATCTCCGCGGCTCCAGGCCAGCGCGACCTCTTCGCCGGCGCAGAAGACGGTTCCCGCCGGGGGCGCGTCCAGCTCCAGGGTGCAGCCCGGCAGGATGGCGAAGGTCGCCTCGCTCTCCGCGACCGCGCCGCCGGCGATCTCGGTGACGCGGATCGAGTAGCCGCCGCCGGTTCCGGCGCAGGGCTGCACGGTCCAGGCGAAGGAGCCGCCGTTGGCGGTCTCCTGGGCGATGGTCTCGCAGGCGACGCCGTCGCGCAGCAGCTCGATCCGCACGCTCGGGCCGTCGCAGCAGGCCGAGGCGTGCCAGGCGATCTCGATCGTCTCGCCGGAGCAGAGATCGGCGCCGTCGTTGGGCGACAGCAGCGTCAGGGCGCAGCCGGGCAGGATGCGCAGGGGGGCAGGCGTCTCGGCGGCGGAGCCGCCGGCCAGGTCGGTGACGCGAATCGTGTAGCCGTCCGCTTCCCCCTCGACCTGGGCCGCGGGCCAGGAGAAGGCGCCGTCGTTCGCCGTCGCGGCGGCGATCGTCCCGACCACCTGTCCCTCGCGGAGAAGCTCGATGGCCACCTCGGGCCCGCAGCAGGCCGATCGGCCCCAGGCGATCTCGATGGCCTCGCCCGGGCAGTAGTCGCGCGGGGCGTCGGGGGCGAGCCAGGCCAGGGCGCAGGCGGGGAGGATGTCGAAGACGCCGTCGCTGACGGCGCCGGCGCCGCCGGCCGGATCGCTGACGCGCAGGGAGAAGCCCCCCGTCTCCGCGCCGAACGGGTCGGCCGGCCAGGAGAAGGCGCCGTCGTTCTCGGTCGTCTCGGCGAGGATCGCGATCGGGCGGCCTTCGCGGAGAAGCTCGATCTTCACCACCGGGCCGCAGCAGGCCGACGAGGCCCAGCGCACCATGATCGCCTCGCCGGCGCAGAAGGCGGCCCCGGCGAGCGGCTCCGAAACCGTCAGGGCGCAGGCGGGGAAGAGGTCGAAGGCGGCGCCGGTCACGGCGCTCGTCCCGGTGGAGAGATCGGTCAGGCGGATCGTGTGGTTCCCGGTCGCCTCCGCGCAGGGCCGGGCGGTCCAGGTGAAGGCGCCGTCGTTGGGCGTCGCGGCGGCGATCGTCTCGCAGGGCACGCCGTCCTGGAGAAGCTCGATCTTCACTTCAGGCCCGCAGCAGCTGCCGGAGATCCAGGAGATACCGACCTCGTCGCCGTCGCAGAAGCCACCGCCGAGCGGGCCGGTCAGGGTCAGCGCGCAGTCGGGAAGAATGGAGAAGGGCACGCTGCCCTGGACCGACTTCTGCCGCCCGGGGTCGCTGATGCGGATCAGGTAGCCGTCGATCGCCCCGGCGCAGGCGGTGGCGGGCCAGGCGTACGATCCGTCGTTCTCGGTCGCCTCGGCGATCGTGGCGCAGACGGCGCCCTCGTGCAGAAGCTCGATCTTCACCGTCGGGCTGCACTCGCCGTTGTGGCTCCAGGCGATGGCCACGGGTTCCCCCGGGCAGTAGCTCGCCGCCGCCGAGGGGCCGAGGTAGGCCAGAACGCAGTCGGGCGCGATCGCGGCGTCGAGGATGCGGAAGTCGCCGTCGCTGCGGTCGCTCGCCGCGCCGCCCGGTCCGGCGATGGAGACCTCGACGCGGTAGCCTTCGGCGATGCCGTCGCACTGCTCGGCGGCGGGCCAGGTGTAGCTGCCGGTGTCGGGCACGCGGGCGACGAGCTCCGCGCAGGGCTCGCCGTCGCGCAGGAGCCGCAGATCGACCTCGCCGCCGCAGGCCCCGGACGACTGCCAGGCGATCTCACCAGGCTGACCCGCGATCCAGGTCTCGCCGCCGTTGGGCGAGAGGAGCTGGATCGTGCAGGGGACGAGCACGCTGAAGGGGGCGTCGCTCTCGTCGACCGCTCCCGTCGGCGGGTCGGTGATGCGGATCGTGTAGCCCTCCGACTCTCCCCCGCACTGCGCGGCGGCCCAGGCGAGCGGCAGCTCGAGCGGCGCGCCGGCGGCGATCAGCACGCAGACCTCGCCCTCCCGGAGCAGCTCGACCCGCAGATCCCCGGCGCAGGGCCCCGACCAGGTCCAGGTCAGGGGAACCGACTCGCCGACCAGGAAGACCTCGCCCCCGTTGGGGGCGAGCAGCGACAGCGCGCACTCCTCGGGAGGGGCGACGGGGGGATGGATGGTGAATGGGCCCGAGGCCCCGTGGGCGCCCGTGCAGAGCTCGACCACTCGCAGGGCGTAGCCGGCCGAATCCTCGGCGCAGGGATCGACCGTCCACTCGAGGGTTCCCGCACGCGGCCCGCCGGTCAGCAGCACGCGGCAGGGGGCGCCGTCGTGCCATAGCTCCAGGCGGACCGAATCGCAGCAGGCCGGCGTTGCTTCCCAGGCGATCGTCAGGTGCTCGCCCGCGACGAAGCGCTCGCCGCCGGCCGGATGCGTCACCACCGGCGCGCAGGCGGGCGGCTCGGCCGGCGCGGCGATGACGAAGGGCGCGTCGCTCTCGTCCCCCTGCCCCGTACCCGCGCCGGAGATCCGGATGCGGTATCCCGTCGAGTCGCCGCCGCAGGAGGTCACTTCCCAGGAGTAGATTCCGGTATCGGGCGCTCCGGCGGCGATCAGCCGGCAGGGCTCTCCGTGCTGGAGCAGCTCGATGCGCACGCCGCTCCCGCAAGGGCCGTCGGCGCACCAGCGGATCTCGCGGATCTCGCCCGGCCGCCAGTGCTCCCCGCCGTTGGGGGCCAGGACGCAGACGCGGCAGCGCGGCTGCGCCGAGTCGTCGCCGCAGTTGACCAGGGCCAGCCCGACCGCGGCGGCAGCCAGCACACCGAGGACACCCGCCAGGCGCTTCATGGCGAACCTCCAAACCTCTGCCGGAGCCGATTCGGCACTCGCAGCCCGCTTCCCCTCACCAGTTCCACGGTCCCCGCCCGGGCCCGATGCAGCCTAAGCGCAATTATACCTGAACGGCAGCCCGGCCAGGCCGCAAGACGGGCACCGAGCGGCCTGGGCCGCAACAGGTTGTCCCGCAGTGGATGCGGTGCCAGGGTCGCGCCCCGCGAGCCCCGCTGTCAACCCGGGACGCAAGGTGGTGGCTCCTGCCTGGTCCCCGGGCTGGCGTTCCCCGCGCGGGATGGGCGGGATCCCGGCTGGACCGGAGTCGCCGCGGCGCGGAAGCGACCGAACCGGGACTCAACCCGTGTCGGCCAGCGATTCCGCAACAGCCCATAGCCTCCGCCGGCTTCCGTTGTCCGCCCGCGGCGGTGCTGGTACACTCTGCTGCCCGTTACCGGGGGCGGGGGCCGGGAAGACTGCCTTCCCAGGGGGAGAGGCGATGAAGATCCACGAGTACCAGGCAAAGGAACTCTTTCGGAGGTACGCGATTCCGGTGCCCGAGGGGGCCGTGGCGGAGACGCCCAGCGAGGCCCGGGCGATCGCCGCGGGCCTCGGCGGCGATCTCTTCGCCGTGAAGGCGCAGGTGCACGCCGGCGGGCGCGGCAAGGGGGGCGGCGTGCGGCTCGCCCGCGAGGCGGAGGAAGTCGGGGCGCTCGCCGGCGAGATCCTCTCCCGGCCCCTCGTGACGCCGCAGACGGGACCGGAAGGGGTGGTCGTGCGCCGGGTGCTCGTCGAGCGGGGCCGCCCCTTCGAGCGGCAGCTCTACCTGGGCATCGTCCTCGATCGCGCCGCCGAGCGGCCCGTGCTGATGGCCTCGGCCGAGGGGGGCGTCGAGATCGAGGAAATC
>VGIY01000145.1 GCA_016867695.1 Candidatus Eiseniibacteriota bacterium
AAGCCCTCCTCGATCGCTTGGCGCATGCTGTAGAGGTGGAACGGGGCGAACTTCCCGTCGGGGCGCCCTACGCCGAAGAGCTCGAGCGTCTTCGACTTGGGCGTGGCGGTGAAGGCGAACGTGGAGAGGTTGGGAAGCCGCCCGCGCCGCTCCATCTCGACAAGGACGACGCTCTCCAGTTCCTCCTCCGGCGTCGCCGCTCCCGCCTCTTCCGATTCCGCCTCTTCGAGCGAACCCGAGGAAAGCACCGCCTTCAGGCTCTTCGTGCTCTCGCCCGACTGCGACGAGTGCGCCTCGTCCACGATGACGGCGAAACGCCGGCCGGGCAGCTCGCCGATCTCCTTCGCGATCACCGGGAACTTCTGGAGCGTGGTGACGATGATCGTCTTGCCCGACTCGAGCGCCTCCTTGAGCTGGCGCGACGTGGTGTCGATGTTCTCCACCACGCCAAGCGTCTGCTCGAACTGCCGCATGGTGGTCTGGAGCTGGCGGTCGGGCACCCGGCGGTCGGTGACGACCACGATCGAGTCGAAGACGCGCCGGTCGGCGGCGTCGTGCAGCGTCGAGAGCTGGTGCGCAAGCCAGGCGATGGTAAAGCTCTTGCCGCTGCCGGCCGAGTGCTGGACCAGGTAGCGCTGCCCAGCGCCGCGCGCGCGGGCATCGGCGACGAGCTTGCGCACGCAGTCGAGCTGCTGGTAGCGGGGGAAGATGAGGAAGCGCCGGCCGGTCTTCCTGCCCCTCTCGTCCTCCTCCTCGACCTCGTGGATAAACCGGCGCACGAGGTCGAGCACGCTGTCGCGCGGCCAGGTCTCCTCCCAGAGGTAGGCGGTGGCGTAGCCCTTCCTCGTGGGCGGCACGGGCGGGTTGCCGGCGCCGCCGAACTTGCCCTGGTTGAAGGGCAGAAACCGCGTCCTCGCGCCCGCGAGCTGCGTTGTCACGTACACGAGGTCCGGGTCCACGGCGAAGTGCGCGAGGCAGCGGCCGTAAGCGAGGAGCGGCTCGCGCGGGTCGCGGTCGGTCCTGTACTGGCGGATCGCGTCCTCGACGTCCTGGCCGGTGAGGGGGTTCTTCAGCTCGGCGGTGAAGATCGGGATGCCGTTCAGGAAGAGCACGAGGTCGAGGCTCCTTCCTGCCCGATGCAGCCCGGCGGGCGAAGTCGGATTGCCCTTCGCGCCGCAGTGGAGCTGGCGAACCTCGGAGAAGAGGTTTGCCGCGTGGAGCCGCCGCGTCTCCTCGTTGAGCCCGCTCGCGGGACGGAAGTAGGCGAGCCGGAACTTGACGCCCGAGTCCTTGAGGCCGTTGCGCAGCACGTCGAGCGCGCCGCGCCGCTCGATCTCGGCGGCCAGGCGCTGGAGGAACTGCTCCCGGACGCCCGAGCCGTGGTGCTGCTCGAGCCTCTTCCATTCCCTCGGCTGTGTGGCGAGGACGAAGTCCACCACGTCGCGCGGCAGAAGGCAAAGCGCACGGTCGTAATCCTCAGGCTTGCGCCTGCGGTAGCCTCCCGGCAGGTTCTCGCCGTAGGGCGGCGGTGTCTCGCGCACCGCCGTCGCGTCGCCCGCGCAGGCGTCGGGGCCGTACTGGAGCAGGCCGCACTCGATCGCCTCTTCAAAGGCGCGCTCGGAGACCTCGGGGCTCATGCGGCCTCCTCCCGCACGTCGATCTTGCCCGTCACCGCGGCGGAGATGAGGGCGGTGCGGAGCTCCTTGAGGCGCTCGATGGCCTCGCGGACCTTGGCGATGAGGGCGTCCAAGCGAGCAGTCTCCGTGTCGAGAAACCGGAAGATGGCCCGCTGCTCCTCCGCGGGAGGACGCGGGAGATGGATGTCACCGATCGTGTCTGTGTTCAGGTTAAGCTGAGTACCCATCTTGCCCAAGCCCTTGTACGGCTCACCGCAAGAGAAGAGGTAATGGAGATACTCGCGATTCTCCCGCAGACCAACGAAGTACACAAACCCGTCGTGGATACAACACTTGATCTTCGTGATAACCGGCTTCCCAACCGTTGCCGCAATGCTCACGAGTAGCTCACCGGCTTCGAGAGCAACGCTCTTTTACCTACCGAGTTCTGAGAGGCGCTGTGTCGTCGTCTCAAGGTACCGCTCGCTCGCCGTCACATCCGCGATACGCACCCATGCGTACTCTCGTTCGTCGTCGAAGTAGACTGGATCCTCGATAGGCTGCGGAGAAGCCCCTCGGCGGACGAGACACATGCGCTTGACCTTCTTCACCTCCCAATGCTCCGGAATCTCCCCCAGCCACTCCACGCCGGAGTCCTTCTTGGAGACGGTCGGGTCGAGGCCCTTGGTGACGGCACGCGTGATGAGGGCGGTACGCTTCTCCTGGAGCAACTCGATCAGCCGCTCCTTCTTGGCCACCAGCTCATCGATCCTCGCCGTCTCCCGGTCGAGGAACGCGGCGATGGCCCGCTGCTCGGGCTCGAGGCGGGGGGGGCATCGCAAACAGGCCAGTCCGGATCGCGTCGCCGCCGAGACCGAAGCGCGTGATGCCGTTGGCCGCAACCTGGAACTGATCGCGCGGACCGATCGCCGAGAAGGTGCGACTCAAGAATGATCCAACGCACTCACTGGCTGGGCGAATGTGCGCAAGGTGGTATCCGCAGAGCACGTCGGCCATGTCCTCGGCGACCACGGCCGGAACGGCGATGTCGGTCCAGGATTCCGAGTCCTTGGTGATGAGGACGTCGCCAGCGCGAAGCGAGAACCGCTTCACCTGCTCGCACGTCGCCGTCGCCGACATGAACTCCATGTCAGGGGCAATCTGATCGCTGTAGTAGACATCGGTGTAATTGCATAGCCTGACCGCCTCCTGGCCCTCGACGGACTTCTTGTCGACGTTGCTCAGTTGGACAGAAGCCAGCACCTTCAGCCGCTTCACCTCCCAATGTGCCGGGATCTCCCCCAGCCACTCGACGCCGGAGTCCTTGTACGCCGGGTAGGGCTTGTACCGCAGCGGAGCACTCATCGCCACGGCCCTCCCGGCGCCCAGCTTCCGTCGAAACGCTCGCTGCGACCGACCGCGAGCAGCGGCGGTCCGGCAAACCTCGCGATTGCGTCGATCGCGACCTCAAGCTCCGGCGGCGTCGTTCCGCCGACGAGCCGGCGGGTGAACCCTGCCCACTGGGCCGCCTTTCCCGGGATGGCCGCGAACTCCCGGGTCAGGGCAATCGGCAGCTCGCGCGGCACCTCAGTACGGCGCCGGGCGAAGGTGGCCGCAATGGCTTCCGCCAGCAGGCCCCCGTCGAACGGCTGTCCGGAGGAGAGCCCGTTCACGTCGAAGAAGTCCCGCATGCGGCTGTTGGCCGCGCCGAGGGCGACCATGGCGTGCAGCTTCTCGGCAACGGCCGTCTCCGGCCGATAGGCGCGCAGCCGCGGCCTGGGCAGATCCAGCAGGCTGGGATACTCGATCCACCGCGGCTCCGGGACGACGGCGTCGCCGATGCCGACGTCCACCTGCACCCGGAGCCGAGCCTTCCCCAGCCGGGCGGTCAGCTCCACGCGCTGCCCGCCGTAGGCGTCTTCGATGCGGATGGGGCCGACGCGCAGCGACGCCGTGTCGAACTCGATGCCGTCCGGCTCGACCGGCTGCGCGCAGATCTCGGCGAACAGCGTCCGCAGCGAGTCGACATCGAGCGCGCCGAAGCCGAGCAGGTCGACGTCGCGCGTGGGGCGGATCGTCTCGCCCAGCCACACGAGGAGCAGCAGCGCGCCCTTCAGCACGAAACGGCCGGCGTGCGGCGATCGCGAGAGACGATACAGGAGGCGCTCGCTCGCGTAGCGCACCAGCGTCACGTTCGGGTCGATCCCGAGCTCCTTCGCGTGCCGGACGAGCCGGACCTGCACGGAGTGCTGGAACCCCGTCGTCATGCGATCACCCCCTCGACGTAGGGGCGCATGACGCGCTGGACGCGGCAGGCCCGCGCGGCCCGATCGAGATCGGCCATCGTGAAGCGGCGCTCGCGCCACGCCTCGCGCAGCGCCTCCACGGCAACGTCGAGCCCGACGCGGTTCCGGGCCTTGAAGAGGTCGGCGATCGTCTTGGCGACACCGTAGACGCGCACGCGCTGCCGCTCGATCTCGTGGACCTCGATCCCTTCGTGGAACGCGGATCCGCTGAAGCGGACGATCCGCAGTCGAAGGTTCTCGACCTTGGGAGCGCGGCGGCCCCGTTCGATGGCGAGCCAGACCTCGGCAGGAAGCTGCGTCCCGATGCCGTGGAAGACGAGCGCGGACAGCAGGCAAGTGACGCCGTCGGGGGCCGCCGTGGCGGCCAGCACGAGCCCGTGATGCTCGCTGATCTCCGCGTTCGCGAGACGGTACTTCCCGCGCGCGACCCGCTCCAGCGTGCCATCGGCCACCAGCCGCGTCAGTTCCTGGGTATGGACGCCGGCCCGGGCCACCGCCGCGGCGGTCACGAAGCCGCGCGGCCGCGCCAGTCTGAGGATGCGCTGTCGGGCAGTCTGCGTCATGTGGGAAACCGTACTCGGTCGTATGCAAATGTCAACACTATGCCACGGCGGCGCCGGGACCGCGAAGCGCCGGGGATCAGGGGCGAGGCCCGACGTTTCGTATCAAGGCCCCACAGCTCGGGCTGCCGGCACGGACACGGCAAGTGCCGAGATTCCGCGTCAACCTGTCGCCGAGCCTCCCGTCACCTCCGCCAGCATCCGCACTATGTCGCCCTCGATGGACCGGATGTCAGCCTCGATCTCCTCGAGCGGCCGGGGCGGGGTGTAGCGGTAGAAGTAGCGGTTGAAGTTGATCTCGTAGCCGATGAGGCCGACGCGGCCGTCCCGGGGATCGCGCCTTCTCTTGTCGATCCAGGCGTCCGGGACGGGGTGCTTCACCTCCCGGTCGAAGTAGGCGCGGACGCTGGCCGGCACGTCCTCGCCATCCACAGGATCTTCGCTCGCGGGCAGGGGCACGCTCTCGGTGTCGCGCAGCTCCGGATCGGGCTCGGGGTTGCCGTCGGCGTCGCGGCAGATGGCGGCCGTCTCGTCGCGCTCGGAGAGCGCGGAGAGGATCGCCTTGCGAGCCGGCGCCGGGAGCTTGAGACCCGCCTCCCGGGCGGCAGCATCGAGCACGCTCCCGAACTCGCCGCGATCCTTGACCAGAGCCCCCGGCAGCCCGCGCAGGAGCGCGCGGACCGCCTCCTGGAGCTTACGGCCCTCGGCCTGCTCCTTCGCCCCCGCCGCGCCCTTCTTCTTCGACTGCGCGAGCACCTGGAAGCCCTTCTCCTCCTCGAGGCGGGCGAGGCGCTCGGGGGTCGCGTGGAAGTTGAGCCGCAACGGCCGCTCGATGGTGATCTTGCGGAAGCCGAAGTGCGTGGTCGGGAAGATGCGGCTGACGACGACCTCCTCCTCCTTGCCGTTCCTGGCGATGCGGCGGCTGTCGCCGTCCCGGAAGTCGGCGAGGATCTCGAGGATGTCCTGCGCCCGCTCCGGCGGGATCTCGCGCCGCTTGTCGCCGAGGCTGTTGCGCATCGGCACCCAGAACGAGGTCGCGTCGATGAGCTGCACCTTGCCCTTGCGCGCCGCAGCCTTGCGGTTGGTCACCACCCACACGTAGGTGGCGATCCCCGTGTTGTAGAAGCGCTGCTCGGGAAGCGCGATCAGGGCTTCGAGCAGGTCGTGCTCGAGGATGAAGCGGCGGATCTCGCTCTCGCCACTCCCGGCGTCGCCGGTGAAGAGCGGCGAGCCGTTCATGATGATGGCGATGCGCGAGCCGCCCTCCTTCGGCTCCTTCGCGTGCGCCAGCATGTGCAGGAGGAAGAGGAGCTGCCCGTCGCTGATCCTCGGCAGGCCCGGGCCGAAGCGGCCCGCGGCGCCGCGCTCGTGCTCGGCCCGCACGGCGTCCTCGTCGCGCTTCCAGTCCTTACCATAGGGGGGATTGGCGATCAGGTAGTCGAAGGTCCGGCCCGCGTGGCGGTCGCTGGAGAGCGTACTTCCGTAGGCGATGTTGTCGGCGTCGCGTCCGGTCGGGTCCTTCATGAAGAGGTCGGCCTTCGACACCGCCCACGTCTCCGGGTTCACCTCCTGGCCGAAGAGGTGGATCTCGGCGTCCGGGCTGATCGCGGGCCGCAGGAGCTCGCCGTTCTTCCGCAGCCCGACGGTGACGCGCTCCTTGGTGATCATGAGCATCCCACCCGAGCCGCAGCAGGGATCGTAGACCGTGCACACGATCCCCTTGCGCCGGATGCGCTGGCCGTCGCCGGCCAGCATCAGGTCCACCATCAGGTGGACCACGTCGCGGGGCGTGAAGTGCTCGCCCGGGTTCTCGTTCAGCGCCTCGTTGAACTTGCGGATCAGCTCCTCGAAGATCGTGCCCATTGTCGGGTTGTCGATCCTATCCGGGTGCAGGTCGACGTTCTTGAAGCGCTCGAGCACCTGGAAGAGGAGCCCCGCCTCGTCGAGCTTGCTGATCGTGTTGTCGAAGTCGAACTTCTCGAGGACCTCGCGCATGTTCGGGCTGAAGCCGCCGATGTAGTTGCGCAGGTTGGTCGCGATGTGCGGCGCATCGCCGAGCAGCTTCTCGAAGTCGTAGCGCGAGGTGTTGTAGAAGGCGAAGCCCGAGGCGCGCCGGAGCTGCGCGTCGAGGTGCTCGAGGCCCTTGCCCTTGAGCTGCGCCTGACGCCTGAGGACGTTCTCCTTCGTGTCGCCGAGGACGC
>VGIY01000146.1 GCA_016867695.1 Candidatus Eiseniibacteriota bacterium
CTCGGGGGGGGGGCGCCCTCCCCGGTTCCGTCGAGGGGGGCGAGCGGGCGCGCTCCGGCCGCGCTCATGGCGGTGACGATGCGCCAATCGGCGCCGAGGCGGTCTCCGCAGATATCGGGTCGCAGGATCAGACAGGCGAGACCCGGATCGGCGTTGGCGCGCGCCGCCAGGACGCTCGGGTCCCGCGCGTCGCCTCCTTCGAGCACCCGGACCTCGAGCCCCATCCCGCGCAGGCGATCGGCCAGCCGGTCGGCCAGCGCGCAGATGTACGCGATCCACTGGTCGACGGCCGGCTCGAGCGGGCCGCGCAGGCCGCGCTTGCTCTCGACGCCGGGAGGAACCAGGTAGACGCGCCGGCGGGCCTCGCCCCTGGCGGGTGGCGCCGCGGCCGACGGCCAGCGGCGGAAGCTCGACCCGCGCCCCAGATCGGCCGCCAGCGGCGAGAGGACGAAGCGGTACTCCCTGCTGCCCGCTCGCCACTCGCTCTCCCACGCCTTGACGTCGCCCGGGACCTCGAAGACGAACTCCGTGCCAAGACCGTGCGGGCGCACGGCGCAGAACCTCACCCGGGATCCGTTCGACTCGGGCAGGGGCGCCAGCGGATCGACGAAGGCGCCCTCCAGATCGACCGCCAGGCGTCCGACCCCGTCGGCGCGCAGGCGCGCCCGCGGCTCCCCGGGCAGCGTCCAGACCAGCGCCGTGCGGCCGCGCGACTCGACGATGTGGAAGCCTTCGACGAGCGGACCGAGAGGCCGCTGGGCGATGAGCGGCGGCTCCGCGCCCACGGCGAAACGATGGCCCAGGAGCGGGCGCACGACCCGGGCGGCGATGTCGGCCGGGAAGAGCAGGCGGTTGCGCTCGTAGCGCACCGGAGCCGTCAACTGGCGGGCCCCGCCCCCGTCGTGGATGAACTCGCTGCCGACGGCGAAGCGCAGGGTGAGCGTGTCGACCTCCAGCGCGCCGGCGAAGCGCCCCGGGGCCCAGCGCAGCGTCGCCCCGAGCGCCGCGCAGGCGCGCTCCGCCGACCAGTAGGGCTGCCCCTCGATCACCAGCAGCGGGTCCCAGCGAGCGCGGCGTCCGTCGGCGAAGACGACGCCCAGGACCGGGGCGGAGGGCCGGGGCGGCAGCTCGAAGGGCGCGCGCAGGGACTGCTCGCAGAGCCCCGGACGCCCGGCCCAGCGCAGCGAGTCGGACAGCCAGTAGAGGCGCGTCTCGAGATCGAACGCCCCGGCGATGGTCGTGTCGGCCCCGTCGCCGAAGAGCATGCGCTCGACGGAACCCGGATCGAACGCCCGCGTCGAGGGCACGAGGACCAGGATCGCCGTCAGGCAGGCCACGTGCAAGGCGGCGACTCCCGACCCGCGGGCGCGGGCCGGCGGCCGTCCCGCGCCGCTAGGCGCGCCGGGCCCGCGCTTTCTCCCGTTCCATCTCACGCTTCGAATCCCGTTCGGCCAGCGCGGCGCGCTTGTCGAACCTCTGCTTGCCGCGCGCCAGCCCCAGCTCCACCTTGGCGATCCCGGCGCGGAAGTGGATCTGCAGCGGCACGAGCGTCAGCCCCCGCTCGCTCACCTTGCCGATCAGGCGCAGGATCTGGCGCCGATGGAGCAGCAGCTTGCGCGGCCGCAGGGGCTCGTGCGCGTCGACGGTGGCCTTGTCGTAGGCGGAGATGTGCAGGTTGAGCAGGTAGAGCTCGCGATCCCGCACCGCGGCGTAGGCGTCGGAGAGATTGACCTTGCCGGCGCGCACGCTCTTGACTTCCGAGCCGACGAGAACGAGACCCGCCTCGAAGCGCTCGAGGATCTCGTACTGGTGGGTGGCGCGGCGGTTGCGCACCACCACGCGGACCTCCTCGTCCTTCCTGCGCTCGACCGCCACGGGCCGCTCCTGCCTCTGCCACCGTTCCCGTCCGCCGGCCGGCGATCGGGCCCACAAGGGGTAACAGAAGGGCACGACCCCGGCAAGCCGCCAGCGGCCCCATCCGGCGCCGCCCCGCGGGGTCGGGCGGCGCGAGGGGCGCCGACCCTGATGGGGATTGACAGCGGGGGGGCGGCGCTGGCAGACTGCGGCCCGCTTCGCGGAAGTGGCGGAACTGGTAGACGCGCTAGGTTCAGGGTCTAGTGGTCGCAAGGCCGTGGGGGTTCGAGTCCCCCCTTCCGCAAGGAGGCCCGGGCGCAGCCGCCCGGGCCTTTCCATTCGCCCTTCTGCCGCTCCATTCCCCCATCCGCCGCGGCGAGCGTCCGTGCAGCGGGCTTCCTCAGCGGAAGAGCCCCTTCACGCCGCTCCAGCTCCCCTTCCGCGCCGGCACGGGCGGGTTCCCGCTGTTGGGCAGCCCCGGCGTCGGCGGCAGGCCGTTGCCGAGCGGCGGCAGCGTTCCGTCGTAGGGATTGAGCGCGTCGAAGATCTGCCACTCCCCCGTGCCGTCGGGGTTGCGCCCCGTCGAGCGGTCGTCGTCCGCCTCGTGCGTGTTGTAGGTGTGCGTGTCGGCGAGCAGCGTGTCGCCGGCGACGAACTGCCACAGGCAGACCGTGTCGCCGTCGTTGTGCAGCCTGAACCCGTACTGGGGCATGCCCTGCGCCTGTTGCCAGGCGAGCGACTGGCTGCCGAAGACGACCAGCGCACTTCCCGCCGCCAGCGTGGTCCCGGGATCGAATCCGTAGGTCCAGAGCCCGTCGTTGTCGGAGAGCAGGTAGCCGCCCAGCTCGACCGTGCCCGGGCCGGGATTGAAGACCTCGACCCACTCGTCGCGCCGGTACTCGTACTCCCCGTCGCCGTCCCAGTCGGACGCCGGGTCGGCCATGATCTCGTTGAGACTGAGCGCGGCCTGCGCCGGCGCAAGGCCGGTCAGCCAGACCGCCAGGACAAGGCATGCAGGAATGAGCGTACGCATGTTCCCTCCTCTGTAGGGCGACTCTCGGGCGGATGCCGCGCGCGGCCGCCCCCGCCCGGAGCGGGGTGTCGAGCGCGCGGCGGTTTCGTCGATCGGCGGGAAGAGGAAGCAATGCGGGGGCCGGCCTGGATAACGAGAAGGGAAACGGGGGCGGCGGGATCAGGGCACGATGTGCGTGCCGGCCCGGCCCGCCAGCGCCTCGTCGATCTTAGACGGAGAGGTGATGACGACCTCCCGGCCTCCCGCCTCGAGGAAGCGGACGGCGCCGAGGATCTTCGGGCCCATGCTCCCCTCGGGGAAGTGGCCCTCGTCGAGATAGCGGCGCGCCTCTTTCGCGGTCAGCCGCTCGAGATCCCGCTGCCGCGGCGTGCGGAAGTGGATCGCCACGCGGTCGACCGAGGTGACGATGACCAGCTTGCGGGCGCCGATCTCCCGCCCCAGCACGACCGAGGCCAGGTCCTTGTCGATGACCGCCTCGACGCCGGCATGCTCGCCCGGCGCCTGCTCGATCACCGGTACGCCTCCGCCCCCGGCGGCGATCACGACGTGGCCGGCCTGCAGGAGCGCCTTCACCGAACCGATCTCGACGATGCGCAGGGGCTCGGGCGAGGCGACCACGCGGCGCCAGCCCCGGCCGCTGTCCTCGACCATGCGCCAGCCGCGCTCCCGCTCGAGGGAGCGCGCTTCGTCCTCGGTGTAGAAGGGCCCGATCGGCTTCGTCGGTCGCTCGAAGCCCGGGTCGTCGGGCGCGACGACCACCTGGGTGACCAGCGTCACCACCTGGTGGGGCAACCGCGCCCGGGCGATCAGGTTGCCCAGCACCTGCTGGGCCATCAGTCCGATGCCCCCCTGCGAGTCCGCTCCGCAGATGTAGAGGGGCGTGGGGGGAATGATCGCCGCCGCGGCCTCGTTGCGGATGAGGATGTTGCCGACGACGGGACCGTTGCCGTGCGTGAGGACCACCCGCTCGCCGGCGCGCAGCAGCTCGACCACCTGGGCCATCGTCGCCCGGGTGACCCGGAACTGCTCTTCGATGCGCCCGCCGCTGCCGTCGGGGATCAGGGCGTTGCCGCCCAGCGAGACGACGATCGGGGCACGCATGCCACCTCCCAGGCCCCATCCATGGGCTCGATCCGCGGGCGCCGGTCCGGGCGGCGCGCTCGCCGCCTCCCGGCGCGGGGCCGGCGGCCCCGGCGCCGGAAGGCGATCCCGGAGGCGGGGCCGGAAGGGAAAGCGAGGAGTGTACGCGGGTTCGGGCGCGGCTGTCCAGGGCGATCGGGCGCCGGCGGAATCGCTGCGGCGCCGGGTGGATGGCCGGGCCCGCGGACGACCGGGGCGGCGGGAGTCCCTGGAGCAGTTGCGAGCGGGACCGGATGGAGCACGCGGCAGAGAGCGCCGCGGCTACCAGGCCGGCTCCCCGGGTCCGCGAGACGGCCGGGCCTCGCCGCCGATCACCGCCGGAGGGGATGCCTCCCCTGCGCCGACCCGGGCCAGCGCCTCCTCCAGGGGAGGGAATCCGGGCCGCAGCTCCTGCGCCCGGACATACCAGGCGCGGGCCTCGTCCCGGCGGCCGAGCCGCTCGTGGAGAACGCCGAGGTTGTAGAGCGGCTCGAAGAGGTCGGGCGCGAGCGCGCGGGCCGCTTCGAATTGGGCGATCGCCTCTCCCCAGCGGCCGCAGTCCCGCAGCGCCACACCCAGGTTGTTGCGCACCCAGGGGTCCTGCGGCGCGAGGGCCACGGCCTCGGAGAGGGCGGTGGCGGCGCCCTCGGCGTCGCCCCCGGCGTGGAGCGCCCGGCCGAGGCCGCTCCGGCCGTCCGCCGATGCCCGATCCAGGAAGAGCGCGCGGCGGAAGCTCTCCTGCGCCGCCCGCGTCTCGCCCCGCAGCAGCCGCAGATCCCCCAGCAGCGCCCAGAGAGCCGGCTCCTCCTGGCCGAACAGGAATGCGCCCCGCAGATGCCCCCCCGCGGCAGACTCCGCGGCGCGCTCTCCGCCACCCCCCGCTTCCGTTGCCTCCGCGATCGCCAGCGCGGCGCCGTGTCGAGAGAAGTCGCCCGGGCGCACGCCGCTCGCCAGCGCGCGCTCCGCGATCCGCCGCGCCCCGGCGAGGTCGCCGCCCGCCTCGGCCGAGGCGAGGGCCGCCTCGAGATAGGCGGCACGCAGCGGCCGCATGGCCGTCAGCCGGTCGAAGTCCTCGCTCGCCCGGCGCGGGGGCGAGACCTGCGCGCGCGCCCAGCGCAGGCGCTCCTCCCAGCGGCCCGGAGCGATCGACAGCAGGCGCCCGAGTCCGGCGGCGACCTCCGCCGCCGGCGGGCTCACGCCGGCCAGCAGCGCCCCGGGATCGCCGCCCGTCTCCCGGACGCGGCGGATCAGGCGCACCTCCTCCTCGGCGCGGCGAACGCGGCCATGGATCTCGACGAGCGTCACCCCCGCCCCTCCGGGCGCGCCGCTCAGCTCGGCCGGGAGGCGCTCGCGCAGGAGCTCCGGGCGCCGGCCGAGGAAAGCGAGCAGGAGAAGGGCGAAGAGGAGGAAGAGCGCCAGCAGCGGCCCATCGGGGCGCGGGCGGCGCAGCGTCAGAGCCGCCCCGAGAGCGGCGCAGGCCGCCGCCGTCGCGGCGAAGACCCAGCCGATGGGCAGGCAGAGCGGCGCGATCAGGAAACCCAGCGCGACCAGCGCCGCGGTGACCCTCCGCGCGGCGCGCGGCGGGAGCAGCGTCGCCAGCGTCGTCGTCCCCGAGCGGCGGTCCCCCTCGGCGTCGCGCAGGTCCTTGGCGGTGAATCCGAGCGTGATCCCCAGCAGCAGCAGCGCCGCCATGCGCCCGGGCAGGACTCGCGGCGTCATCTCCTGGGCGAAGAGGGCGAATCCGGCCGCCAGCGAGATCAGCGAGAGCAGCGCCAGCGTGAGCGTGGCCAGGAGGAGCCGGGCCTTGAGGCGCACCGGCGGCGCCGAGTAGAGCCAGGAGAGCCACAGGCAGGCGATCATGAGCAGCATCGGCGCGTAGCCGGCGCACAGCGCCAGGTAGACCGCCGCCAGGGCGCACGCCGCGGCCAGCTTCCTCGCCTGCGGCTCGCCGAGCGCCCCGCTCGGCAGCGGGCGGCCGGGGTCGTTCCAGCGATCGGCCTCGCGGTCGTACAGGTCGTTCCAGAGCACCGCCGCGGCGAAGGCGGCCGTCATCGCCGCCCAGACCACGGCCACGGCGGCGAAGTCGACCGGGTTGGCGAAGGCGGGCAGGTGCTCCCGATAGACGATCCACCCCAGCAGGGCTCCCGCCGGCGCCATCCCCGTGTAGTGGGCCAGCCGCAGGCCGATCATCCGCCGCGCCAGCGCGCCGAAGGGCCCGGGCGCGACGCGCCAGAGGAAGAGCGGCAGCGCCGCCAGGGCCGGGAGCGCCATCACCAGCGCCAGCCGGCGGCTCTCCTCGGCCACCAGGCCCTGGAGCTGGAAGGCGCGCAGATACGCCGCCGCGGCGTCGGCCGCTCCCGGCAGCGTCGCCCGCGCGAAGAGCGCCGGCCAGGCGCCCAGCAGCGCGATCAGCCCGTAGGCGCCGGCGGCGCAGAGCAGGCCGAGCCCCAGCGCCCGCGCCGCTCCCGAGGCGCGCCGGGCGGCGCCCGCGTAGCCGCCGCACAGCAGCGCGGCGAGCGCGATCTCGATCCGCTGCCCGGGCGAGACGGTCGCCGAGGCGGCGCGCGGGTCCCAGAACCGCCACACCTCCGCGCCGAAGCCGGTGAGGTACTTGAGATCGTAGCCCGCGCCGCGCGAGGCGAAGTGGTCGACGATCGGAACGACGAGCAGCAGGCC
>VGIY01000147.1 GCA_016867695.1 Candidatus Eiseniibacteriota bacterium
TCTCCCCCGATCTCCGGGCGGGTTTCCCCGGAGCCCGATCTCCTCCCGGAGTCTCTTCCCGCGCAGCCTACCCCCAGGCCTTCGCCGCAGCCTTGCGCCTCCCGCGCGCGGCGTCTACACTGCCGCCACGTTTCCGTGAGTTCGCGCCCGGGCAGCGCCTCCCGCCCGGCGCCAGCAGAGGAGCCGCGGCATGCCCTCTACCGCTCCCCGCCCGGCCGGCCGTTCCGGACGCGGGCGACGCCGAGGCGCCCCCCCCGGCAGACCGGCGCTGCTGCTGGCCGCTCTCTGCCTCCTGCTCGCCGCGCCCGCGCCCGGCCAGGAGGTGCCTCCCCTCCCGGCCGATCCTCCCGCGGAGGCGGCGCGACCGCAACCCCCGGCACCGCCACCGCCGCCGCCGGCCGAGGTGCGCGCCGCCGACACGCCCAGCGACAGCGGCCGCAGCGTGACCGTGCGCTGGTCGCCCCCCGCCGAGCCGGCGGGGGCGGGCGGGCCCCTGCTCGGCTTCCGCATCGAGCGGGCGACCGGCGCGGACGGCCCCTTCGCCGCCGTCGGGCAGGCCCCCCCGGGGGCGGTCCGCTACGACGACACCGGCGTCGACAACGGCGTCGCCTACTACTACCGCGTGGTGGCGACGCGCCTCGACGCCGAGACGGCCTCCGCCGTCGCCGGTCCGGCGATCCCCAGGCCGCAGTGGATCAACACGAACCAGTGGAACGTCTTCCTGATCCTCGCCCTGCTCCTGGGCTTCAACCTCTACTTCATCGAGCACATCAAGGCGGGGGGCAAGCCCTTCATCCGCAAGATCGCCGGCCTCGAGGCGGTCACCGAGGCGGTCGGCCGGGCGACCGAGATGGGCCGGCCGATCCTCTTCGTCCCCGGCATCCAGGACATGAACGACATCCAGACCGTCGCCGGGGTGACGATCCTCGGCTACATCGCCCGCACGACCGCCGAGTACGACTCGCGCCTGACCGTGCCGACGAGCCGCGCGCTGGTGATGACCACCGCACGCGAGACGGTGAAGGAGGCCTACCTCTCCGCCGGCCGCCCTGATTCCTACGACGAGAGCAGCATCTACTACATCACCGACGAGCAGTTCGGCTACGTCGCCGGCGTCAACGGCTACATGGTGCGCGAGCGTCCGGCGACCTGCTTCTACATGGGCGCCTTCTACGCGGAAAGCCTGATCCTGGCGGAGACCGGCAACTCGATCGGCGCCATCCAGGTGGCCGGCACCGCCCAGCCCGCGCAGCTGCCCTTCTTCGTCGCCGCCTGCGACTACACGCTGATCGGCGAGGAGCTCTTCGCCGCCAGCGCCTACCTCTCCGGCGAGCCGAAGCAGCTGGGCAGCATCAAGGGCCAGGATGTCGGCAAGCTGCTCGGCATGGTCTCGATCGTGATCGGAGTGACCGTCCTCTCCCTGGCCCTGGTCACGGGCTGGGAGCCCCTGCGGCGCGCGGCCGAGTTCGTCCGCGAGTTCTGGTCCACGGAGCTGGCATGATGCGACGCACGATCCCGCTCTTCATCACCGCCTTCGTCGGGTCGATCCTGGTGATCGCCTACTTCATCCCGCATCCCCCCTTCGATCAGCTGCGCGAAGACTTCAGCATCTTCTTCGACATCATCGCCGCGGTCGCCTTCATCCTCGGGGGCGGGAACCTGATCCGCATGCACGGCAACCGGGTCAGCCGGCGGGAGAAGGGCTACGGCTACAGCCTGGTCACCGTGATCGGCTTCGCGCTGGTGCTGGTCATCGGCCTGACCAAGATGGGCAATCCGGACGGGTTCCGGAACTCCTCGGTGACGGCCGCCGGCAGCTACTTCGACCTCGCCTACCAGTACGTCTTCCGCCCCTGCGCCGCGACGATGTTCGCGCTGCTCGCCTTCTACGTCGCCTCGGCCTCGTTCCGCGCCTTCCGGGCCAAGAACGTCGAGGCCTCGATCCTGCTGCTGGTCGCCTTCATCATCCTGGTCGGCCGGACCTTCGTGGGCGCCTGGCTGACGGCCTGGCTGCCCCCGTCGCTGGACTTCCTGACCATTCCCTACCTGGCCGACAAGATCATGACCGTCCTCAACTTCGCCGGGAATCGCGCGATCATGATCGGCATCGCGCTGGGGATCGTCTCGACGTCGCTCAAGGTGATCATCGGCATCGACCGGTCGTACCTGGGCTCGGGCTAGCGAGGAGCACGAGGTGAGCCGCTTCATCCGATTCGTCGAGACCTTCAACAGCCTCGACAAGCGCTGGATCTTCCTCGCCGTGGGCGTGGCGGTGGTCACGGCGACGATCTTTCGGCTCACTTTCCCCGAGATTCCCACGCCGATGGTGCGCGCGATCTACGACAAGGTCGAGACGCTGCCGGTCGGTTCGCGCGTGCTGCTCCCCTTCGACTACGACCCGGGCAGCGAGCCGGAGCTGCAGCCGATGGCCGACGCCTTCGTCCGCCAGTGCGCCGAGAAGGGGCTGAAGATGTACTTCATCGCCCTCTGGCCCCTGGGGCAGTCGATGGTCGAGGGCGTGATCAACCGCGTGCTCCTGGAGGAGTACCCGCAGCTGCGCTACGGCGAGGACTACGTCGACCTCGGCTACAAGAGCGGCGGCGAGGGCGTGATCGCGGTGATCCTGACCGACCTGAAGAAGCTCTACACGACCGACGCGCGGGGGACGAACATCGAGGCGATCCCGATGATGGCGGGAATCGCGAACATCCGCGGCTTCGACCTGATCCTCAACGTGAGCGCCGGCTACCCCGGCCTGAAGGAGTGGATCCAGTACGCCGGCACGCCGGGCAACATCCCCACCGCGGGCGGCTGCACCGCGGTCCAGGCGCCGCTGCTCTACCCCTACCACCCCGATCAGATGCTCGGGCTGATGGGCGGCATCAAGGCGGCCGCGGAGTACGAAGCGCTGATGATGGAGGGCTATCCCAAGTTCGCGGAGAACAAGGCGCGCTACCTGACGGCGCTCACCCGCATGGGGCCGCAGACGGTGGCGCACCTGGCGATCATCTTCTTCATCGTCGCCGGCAACGTCGCCTACCAGATCATGCGGCGGCGCAAGGGAGCGGCGCGGTAGGGGCCGGCGGGGGCGGCGCCGGCCGCGGGCCGGACGAGGGGCGACGACGGGGCGGGAGCGGAACATGAAGCGGATCGTCTGGTGGGGGCTGCTCGGGCTCGTCGTCCTGGTGCTCGCCCTGCGCGTGGCCGGCGGAGAGATGCGTAGCCCCTTCGCCGACCTGCAGGGGTTCGGGGTCTGGTTCGCCGCCTTCCTGACGCTGGCGATCGTCAGCTTCCTCTACAACGACAACCCGATCTACCGCTTCGCCGAGCACCTGTTCGTCGGCGTGTCGGCCGCCTACTGGATGGTCATGGGGTTCTGGTCGACGCTCGTGCCCAACCTGCTCGGCAAGCTCTGGCCGAGCCTGACCGCCCGCTGGTTCATGCCCGGCCTGGCCGAGCAGGCGCGCGATCCGCTCTGGTTCCTCTACCTCATTCCGCTCGCCTTCGGCATCCTGCTGCTCACCCGTCTCCTGCCCAAGGGGGGCCACCTCTCGCGCTGGGCGCTCGCCTTCATCCTGGGCACCACCGCGGGACTGCGCCTGATCGCCTACCTGACCGCCGACTTCATGGGGCAGGTCCAGGCCACGCTGGTCTCGGTCGCCGGCTACACGCCCGCCCTGACGCCGGGCGGCGCGGGGGTCTTCAGCTTCGAGCGCATGTTCTGGGACCTCGTCGCCGTCGTCGCCATTCTCTCCGCCCTCTCCTACTTCTACTTCTCCAAGGCGCACACGGGCGCATTCGGGCGCTTTTCGCGTCTCGGCATCTGGGTGCTGATGGTCACCTTCGGCGCCGGATTCGGCTACACGGTGATGGGGCGGGTGGCGCTGCTCGTCGGCCGCGTGGAATTCCTGCTGGCCGACTGGCTGAGCGTTCTGTAGGGCCGGCCGCGCGCCTGCCGTCCTCCGGAGATCGCGCCCGTCGGCGCCCGGTGTGCCGCGGCGTCCGGCAGCCCGCGCCCCCCGGAGGCCGCGATTCGACGGACTCGTCAGTCCTCGAGGAAGAACTCGATCGTCGAGACCACGCGCACGGTCTTGCGCCTCTGCCCTTCCTCGGTCACGCCCGGCGCCTGGTCGCGCGCCAGGATGACGAAGGCGCCCTGGTTCGCCTGGCGGATGCGCCCCACGCGGCTGCCCGAGTCGTGCGCGAACTGCTCCGCCGCCCGGCGGGCGTTGGCGGTAGCTTCCCGGATCATCTCCGGCTTCAGGTCGTTGAGCCTGGTGAAGAGGTAGGTCGGCCCGAGCGAGGGCCCCCCCTCGGAGGTGAGGACCACGCCCGCCTCGACCAGCTCGCCCACCGCCTGGCCGGCGCGCTCGATCTTCTCCGGCTCGTTCGTGCGCACCATCAGCGTCTGGCGGATGATGAAGCGGCTCTCGATCGGGCCGGGCGAACGCCAGGGGTTGGCCAGGAGGTCGGTCACCTCCAGGTTCTGCAGCTCGACCTGCGACATCTCGACGCCCTGGCGGCCGAGGAAGCCGAGGATCGCCTCCTGGCTGCGCCGGATGCGCGCCTGCGCCTGGGCGAGATCGTCGTGCGTCGCCGAGAAGCGCAGCGGCCACAAGGCGACGTCGGCCAGGACCTCGCGCTCGGCCAGCCCCTTGACCGTCACGAACCGGTCCGCCGTGCGGAAACCCGCCAGGCCGCGGCCCACGCTCGCTCCGCCGGCGATCAGCCCCGCGGCCAGGATCGCCGCGGCCACCCACGAGACGGCGCCCTTCATCGCTCCCTCCCCTATTGCTGCCCGCCGGAGCCCCTCGCCGATCAGGCCGGGCGGCTCCGCGCCGCCTGCTCCAGGAAGGCGGAGAAGGCCGCCGCCCGCAGCGTCCAGTCCGCCTCGCGGGCCACGGCGATGCGCCCGGACCGCAGCTCGCCGTCGGACGGCTCGGCGCAGGCGCGGCGAAGCGCCTCGTCCAGCTCGCCCCAGGTCGTGTAGAGGTAGAGCAGCTCGCGCAGCGCCTTCAGGCCGCGGCGGAAGGAGGCCACTACGGGCAGCCCCGTGGCCAGATACTCGTAGAGCTTCAGCCCCCGCAGCGTCTCCATCTCCGGCTCGCGCCGATAGGGGATGAGCAGCAGGTCGGCCGCCGGCAGCAGCGCCGCCGCTTCGCTCTGGCGCAGGAGGCCGAGGGCGGTCACCCGCCCGCGCGCCAGGCGCCGCAGGATCGCCTCGCCCTCGGACCCGACCTCGCCCAGGAGCAGGAGGTGCATCCCCGGGTCGGTCTCGAGGATGTGCTCGAGATCCTCGAAGCTGATGCGCGCGTCGATGCGTCCGAGGAAGGCGGCCACGCGCCGCTCGGCGGGGAGCCCGAGCCGCTCCCGGGCCAAGCGCCGCAGCTCCTCGTTCGCGGGACGGAACAGCGCCGCATCGACGCCATGCTCGATCACGGTTCTGGCCGCCTCGGGCCGCAGTCGCCGCTCCCAGGACTCGAGCAGGTAGCGGTTCACCGCCACGATGCCGTCGACCAGCGCCAGGCCCCGCTCCAGCTCCTCCTCGTAGGCGGCGGCGAGCGTGCGCGAGCGGGCCGGGGCGGGCGGATCCTCCAGGCAGTCGAAGACGAGCGTCGCCGGGAGGGCCGCCCGGACGGTGGAGAGCATCGCCGGGTGGTCGACGATCGCCGCCTGCGGTCGGAAGTCGGACGGCACCGCCTCGCCCGGCTGGCCCGCGGCGCGGACCCCGAAGAGGGTGCCGGAGAAGCCCTCCGCGAGGAGCGCCGCGACCTGCGACGCCCAGGCCTTCCATCCGGCCCGGGAGTCCCATCCCCAGCGCCCCGGGCGCGCCCCGCCCCGCGGCGGCACGACCCACAGGCGCTGCGCCGGCGCGGTGACGCCTGAGGCCCCCGGCGCCTCAGGCGCGAAGCCGCCGGCATCCCCCTGGAGGCCGAAGGGATGCGCCGGGTCCAGGTAGACCACGCGCCGCCCGGCCGCGGCCAGCCCGCGGGCCAGTTGCTGCGGCCTGCGGTTCATGCCCGCGAAGGGCTGGCTGCCGACGAAGAGCACATCCATCGTTCGCTCCGTGCGCCACGCGGGCCGGGCCATTCCCGGGCGCCGCGCCCCGGCGAAGACCGCAGCACGCCTGGGAGCGGATTGTCCCCCGGGCGGAGGGGGAACTCAAGCCGTGTCGAGCGTGGCGTGGCAACCGTGTCGAGAGCGGCGCGTCCGGAGCCGCCGCGTCGCCGGCGGCGCGACGACGGGCGGCGGGGCCTCGGGCGGCGTGAGGCGCGCGGTCTACTTCTCCGAGACCTCGACGAGCGTCACGCCCCAGAGGTGGGGATCGTCGGGAGCGGGCTCGTTCCAGGCCCCGAAGGCGTGGGAGTCGTCACTGGCGTAGCGCAGCGCGTAGCGGCCCGGAGCGAGTTGGAGGAGACGCTCGACGCGGCGGTTCTTGATCGCGCCTCCGGCAGGGCGGCTGTCCGCGTACTCCATCGTCCAGACCGCAGCCCCGGTCTCCTCGTTCTCGAGCCAGCCGAAGTCGAACATCTCACCGCGGCGCCCCTCGCCCAGGGCCGTCAGGCGCACGGTCAGGGGCACGCGCACCTCGAAGCGCACGCTCCGCTCCTCGGAGTTCCCGACCGGCGCGATCGCGATGCGCGTCACACCCAGCTCATCC
>VGIY01000148.1 GCA_016867695.1 Candidatus Eiseniibacteriota bacterium
TCCACCCAGAAGCCCCGCTCGCGGCCGAAGGAGCGCAGCAGCTCGGCGTTGCCGCTCCCCCCCGCGCCGAAGCGGAAGTCGTAGCCGACGACGAGCCCGGCCGGGTCGAAGAGCCCGAGCAGCGTCCGCTGCACGAATTGCGCCGGCGTCAGGCGGGCGAAGTCCGGGGTGAAGGCGAGGCAGTGGACCTCCTCCAGTCCGTGGGCCTCGAGCAGCGCGAGCTTGGCGGCGGCGGGCGTGATCTGGAACGGCTCGTCGACCCGCCTCAGCACCGCCTCGGGCGGCGGGTCGAAGGTGAGCGCCACGGGTCGGGTCCCGGTGCGCGCCGCCGCGGACAGAACGCGGGCGATGAGCCGCTGGTGGCCCCGGTGCACGCCGTCGAAGACGCCCACGGTGGCCACGACCCTTCCGCCCCGCCGCTCCGCTGTCTCCATGACCGGCGTCCCCGCTCAGAGCACCCGCAGCACCTCGAGGCCCAGGGCGTCGCGCTCGTCCCGATCCGCCCGGCCCGGCACCTGCACCGCCCGCCCCAGGCCGATCAGCTCCCCCGAGGCGCCGATCAGGCGCCCCACGTCGCCGTCCCGCGCCGGCCTGTCGATCTCGAGGACGGTCCAGGGGGGAGCCTGCCCGTCGCGCAGCTTGCGCATCCAGAAGGCCGGCACGGTCCAGGAGGGCAGGTGCGCCAGCGCCTCGGGCATCGGAATGGCCCGGGCGAGAAGGTCCTCGGCGGGCACCTCCCCTTCGAGGGCGATCGCGTCCTCGACGCGGAAGCGGCCCACCCGCGTGCGGCAGAGCCGCGAGACGCAGGCCGACAGCCCGAACTGCGCGGCGAAGTCCTCGGCCAGGGTGCGCACATAGGTGCCCCTCGCGCAGCGCACCCGGAACTCCACCTCGCGCCCCGAGGCGCCGAGGATCTCGAAGCGCTCGACGAAGACCTTCCGCGCCGGCCGCTCGACGACGATCCCGCGCCGTGCCAGGCGGTAGAGGCGGACCCCCTGGTGCTTCAGCGCCGAGACCATCGGCGGCACCTGCAGGATCTCCCCCTCCAGGCGCCCCGCCGCCTCGGCGAGGGCGGGCCCCGCCGGCATCTCGGGCGCCTCCTCGTGGAGGATCTCGCCGGTGATGTCGCCGCTCGCGGTCCGGCGGCCGAAGAGCATCGTGCCGGCGTACTCCTTGGTGAGATCCATCAGGTAGCTGGAGAGCTTCGTGGCGCGGCCGACGCAGCAGAGCAGCACGCCCCCGGCGAAGGGGTCGAGCGTGCCGGTGTGCCCGACCTGGCGCAGGCGCAGGATCCGCCGCACCCGGCTCACCGCGTCGTGGCTGGTCCAGGTCTCCGGCTTGCGCACATTGAGGACGAAACCAGGCTCGCGGCCGCCCCCGCCTCTCACGCCTGTTCCTCCCCCTCCGGGGGCGGGATCGGGGTCTCGCGCAGGATGTCCTGGATGCGCTGGCCCTGCTCGATCGACTGGTCCAGCAGGAAGGTGATCTCGGGCGTCTGGCGCAGGCGGACCCGCCGGCCGATCTCCCCGCGCACGAAGCGCGCGGCGCGCTCGAGCACCGCCAGCGCGGCGCGCTTCGCCTCCTCGTCGCCGTAGACGGAGACGAAGGCGCGCGCGTAGCAGAGGTCGGGGCTCATCTCCACCCGCACCACGGTGACCCACCCCTTGCGCGGGTCATGGATCCCGTTCTGGACGATGTCGCCGAGCTCGTGCAGGATCTGCTCGGCCACCCGTTCCCGGCGCATCGGCGAGGCCACGGTCCCCCCTCACTCCCCGCGGCCCGGCGCGGGGCGCGGGCCGAAGAACTCGTCCCCCTCGCGGGGCACTTCCCAGTCCGTCTCGGCGCCCGGATCGCCCCCCCGATCGCTCCCGCCGGAAGCGCCGGCGGCGTCCTGGTCGAACCGCGTCCCCCCCTCGCCGAAGGGCTCGACGCGCTCCTCCCAGGAAGTGATCCGGCAGCGCGGCTCCTCCTCGACCAGCCGGCGCATCGCGGCCAGCCCATCCTCCAGCCCGCCGGGGCGGGGCCCGACGAGCGCCGCCGCCAGCGTCCCGCGCTGCCAGAGGTCCTGCGTGCCGACCTCGGCGACGGCGGCGTGGAAGCGGACGCGCAGGCGCTCCTTGAGGCGGTTGAGCACCGAGCGCTTGGCCTTCAGCGAGTGCCCCTCGGGGAGGAAGATCTCGAACCGGCAAAGGGCGAAGAACATGGCCGTCGGCGTCCCTCCCGCCCCGGCGCGCCGGGGCGGATCCCGCGCGGGCTACTGCGCCGTGGGGGCGACATCCTCGATCACGAAGGTCTCGATCTGGTCGCCGACCTGGATCTCGTCGAAGCCATCGAGCGTGATCCCGCAGTCGAAGCCCGACAGCACCTCCCGGGCGTCGTCCTTGAAGCGCCTGAGCGTGCCGATCTTGCCCGTCCAGAGGACATCCGCGCCGCGGATCAGGCGCGCCGCACCCGAGCGGACCACCTTGCCCGTCAGGACGTGGCTGCCGGCCACCGTGCCCGCCTTGGGGACGCGGAAGATCTCCCGCACCTCGGCCGTGCCGAGCACGCGCTCCTCCTGCTTGGGCGCCAGCAGTCCGACCATGGCCGCCTTCACCTGGTCGATCGCCTCGTAGATGATCTTGTAGAGGCGGATCTCCACGCCCTCGCTCTGGGCGAGCTGCGTCGCCCGCGGCTCGGGGCGCACGTGGAAGCCGACGATCATCGCGTTCGAGGTCGCCGCCAGGAGCACGTCGGACTCGGTGATCTTGCCCACGCCGGCGTGGATCACGGCCACATTGACCTGCTCGTTGGTGAGCTTCTCGAAGGAGTCGCGGATCACCTCGGCCGAGCCCTGCACATCGGCCCTGAGGATCACGCGCAGGTCGGCGCGCTTCCCCTCCTGGATGCGCCGGTGCAAGTCGTCCAGGCGGAAGCGGTGGGCGGCGAGCTTCATCCGGTGCTGGCGGGCGATCTGCGTGCGCTCCACGGAGATCGCGCGCGCCACGGCGTCGGACTTGACCGCCGCGAAGGTGTCCGCGACCTGGGGCACCTCCGACCAGCCGAGCACCTCCACCGGCGTGGCCGGGCCGGCGCTCTCCACCCGCTCGCCGCGGTCGTTGACCAGCGCGCGCACCTTGCCGTGGACCACGCCGCAGACGAACGAGTCGCCGATCCTCAGCGTGCCGCTCTGCACCAGCACCGCGCCGACGATGCCCCGCCCCGGATCCTTGCGCGCTTCGATCACCGTGCCCCGCGCCGGCCGGTCGACGACCGCCTTGAGGTCGAGCATCTCGGCCACGAGGACGAGCATTTCCAGCAGCTTGTCCACATTCTGGCCGAACTTGGCCGAGATCTCCACGGCGATGACCTGGCCGCCCCACTCCTCGACCAGCAGACCCTGGTCGGCCAACTCCTTCTTGATCCTGCCGGGGTCGGCGTTGGCCAGGTCGCACTTGTTGACGGCGACGACGATCTGCTTGCGCGCCGCCCGGGCGTGGTTGATCGCCTCGACCGTCTGCTCGTTGACCCGGTCGTCGGCGGCGACGACAAGCACGACCACGTCGGTCACGTCGGCGCCGCGGGCGCGCATCGCCGTGAAGGCCTCGTGGCCCGGCGTGTCGAGGAAGGTCACCGTCCCGGTGGGCAGGTGGACCTGGTAGGCGCCGATGTGCTGGGTGATGCCGCCCGATTCGCTGGAGACGACGTCGGCCTTGCGGATGAAGTCGAGCAGCTTCGTCTTGCCATGGTCGACGTGCCCCATGACGGTGACGATCACCGGCCGTGGCGTCTCCTCGCCGCCCTCATCGGCCTCGGCGCCCTCATGGGAGATCATCGCCTCGCCGACTTCGGTGGTCAGCTCTACCGCGTAGCCGAACTCGTCGGCCACCGTCTCGATCGCCATCGCGTCGAGGCGGCGGTTGATGTTGGCCACGATCCCCAGCCGCAGGCAGGCGACGACGACCTCGGCGGGGCGCACGCCCATGCTCGCCGCCAGCTCGGCCACGGTCAGGTACTCGGAGACGCGCAGGATGGCGCTCTCCCCCTCGTCCGGACCGCCGTCCTCCTCGGAACGGCGCTTGCGGCGCCGGCGCCCGGGCGCGCCCTCGATCGTGGCGATCGTGCGGCGGATGCTGTCCATCACCTCGCGCTCGTCGACCTGCGGGCGCTTGCGCTTCTTGCGCGTCTTGCGCGGGACCGGGCCCCGGCGGTCGGTCCGCTGGGAGTCGGCGACCGGCGCGGGCCGCCGCTCGGGATAGTAGGTTCGCGTCGCGGCGGCCGCCGGCGTGCGCGTCTCGGGCGGGCGCAGCGCGGCCCCCGCCTCGCGCGGGGGCAGGACGGCGCCCAGGGGCCGCGCCGGGGGCAGCGTCGCCGGCGCCGGAGGCGCGGCCTGCAGCGTGGGGAGGGCGAAATCCTGGGCCTGGGGCAGGGAGGGCAGGCTCCAGAGGGCCGCCGGGGCGGCGGCGCGCGTCGCCGCGGCGGGCGCCTCCGCGCGGCGCACCGCGGCGCGCGCCGGCGCCTCGCGCGAGGCGGCGGCCTCGGGGCGCGAGCCGCCCAGGTGGGCGCGCACCTGCTCGGCGACCTCGGCGTCGATGGCCGCGGCATGGTTGGCCACCTCGACGCCCAGCTCGCCCAGCAGTCCGAGCAGGATCTCGTTGGTGATCTTGAGCTCGCGCGCCAGCTGATAGACCCGAACCTTCCTCAAGCCTCGCCTCCGTCCTGAGCCTCATCCACCCGCGGGCGGATCGCCCGCTTCGCCATCGTCCTGCTTCCCGGCGCCTACCCGAAGAGCCGCCGGCGAGGCGTCCGGCACGACCCCTTCGTCCGCCACATCCGCCTCGTCCGCGCTCCCCTCCGCGGCCTCCCCTCCACCGATCGCGGCCCCCTCGGCCGTTCCGCCCTCGGGGGGCGTCGTCCCCGCCCCCTCCGGCGATTCGGCCGGGACGGCGTCCGCCTCGCCCCCCACAGCCGCTCCAGCTCCGGCCTGCGCCGCCTCCGCGACCTGGGTCGCCTCCGCCGCCTGCGCCGCCGCCTTGCGCGCGGCGGTCCACTGCTCGAGGATCTGGGCGCCGACGGTGACGAGCTTGCTGGCGGTCTTCTCGCCGATGCCCTGGATCTCCATCAACTCCTCGACCGGCGTCGCCAGCACGTCCTGCAGCGTCTCCTTGCCCGCCCGCACCAGCCGCTCGACGAGCTTGGGGCCCAGCTCCTTGGTCAGCGTGTCGAGCTCCAGGACGTCCTCGGCGGCGCGCCCCTCGAGCGACGCCTGCTGCGACTGGCTGACGAGCTGGATCTCGAGCTGCGCCAGCTGGCCCGCCAGGCGCACGTTCTGCGCCCCCTTGCCGATCGCCAGCGAGAGCTGGTCGTCGGGCACGACCGCGCGGACCGTCTTCGGGTCGCCCATGAAGCTCACGCTCAGCACGCGCGCCGGGCTCAGCGCGCGGCTGACGAAGATCAGCGGGTCGGAGCTGAGGGCGATGATGTCGATGCGCTCGCCTCCCAGGGCCTTGACGATGTTCTGCACGCGCGAGCCCTTCACGCCGACGCAGGCGCCCACCGGATCGACCCGGTCGTCGTGCGAGACGACCGCGATCTTCGTGCGCGCCCCTGCCTCGCGGGCGATGGCCCTGATCTCGACGATCCGCTCGTAGACCTCCGGGACCTCCTGCTCGAAGAGCCTGATGACGAACTCGGGGCGCGTGCGGGAGAGGATCACCTGGGGGCCGCGGGCGTTCGGGTCCACGCCGACCAGGAGGGCGCGGATGTGGTCGCCGATCATCGGCCGGTCGCGGCGGATGTTCTCTTCGGCCGGGATGATCGCCTCGCTGCGGCCGAGACGCACGATGATGCTGCCGCGATCGGCCTGCTGCACCGTGCCGGTGATGATCTGGCCCACGCGCTGGATGTACTCGTCGTAGACGTTCTTGCGCTCCGCCTCGCGCACGTGCTGGACCAGGGACTGCTTCACCGCCGAGATCGCGTTGCGGCCGAACTCGCCGACCGGCACCTCGACCGGAACGACATCGCCCTCGCGCACGTCGGGGTCGATCTCCAGAGCCTCCTCCAGGTCGATCTCGCAGGAGAGGTCGGAGGCCAGCTTGACGACGCGCATGTGCACGACGAGCCGGATCTCTCCCGACTTCTGGTCGATGTGCACTTCCAGGTGGGGCGAACGGCGGTAGCGCTTCTCGGCGGCGGCGAGGATCCCCTCCTTGAGCGTCTCGAGGAGGTAGTCCGGATCGACCGCCTTCTCCTTGGCGATGATCGACAGGGCATCCAGAATCTCGGAACCCATCTGGCTCACTCCTCACCCGTCGGCTTCGGCCCGGCGCGCGCGCGCCCGCTTCCAGGGATCCATCTCCAGCCGCGCCTCGGCGATCTCGTCCACCCCGACGCGGAACTCCTCCCCCTCCTCGGTGTCCAACACGACGCGCGTCCCCTCCACCGCCCTGATCGCGCCGTGGAACCGCACGCGGCCCGCCCGCGGCTCCCGCAGGTCGAACCGCAGCCTCTCACCGGCGAACCGGCGGAAGTGCTCCAGCGTGCTCACCGGACGCTGCATGCCCGGCGAGGAGACCTCGAGCCGGTAGCTCTCCAGGCTCCCCTCCAGCCGGCGCGCGATCTCGCGACTCATCCGGGCGCAGGCGGCCACGTCGACC
>VGIY01000149.1 GCA_016867695.1 Candidatus Eiseniibacteriota bacterium
TCTCGGGCGGCAGGCCCATCCAGGGCAGCGTCAAGGGGTGGAACCCGCAGCCGAGGTCGACGACGCGGCGCAGCGGCCCGGCGAAGCCCCCGGCGGAGAGGAGCCGGGCCAGCAACCCCTCCTGGAACGCCAACCGCTCCGCCGACGAGGCATGCCGCGCCAGGATCCGCCGCGCCGCCTGGGCCAGCTCCTCCGGCGCCGGTCGCTCCGGCAGCGCCGCCAGCAGCCGCTCCGCCCGTCCCAGGTCCCCGGGCGCCAAGTAGGCGGCGTAGACCTGATGCAGCTTGCCGCGCACCGCGCGCTGGGCCCCCCTGGGCGAGGTCCCGTCGCGCAAGGCCTTGGCCGCCAGGCGCCGGACGACGCCCTCGGCGACGGTCGCGTACTTGCGGCTGGAGCGCACGGCCTCCACGACCCCGGCGACCCGGTCGGGCGCGGACTCCCCATCGCGCGTCACGAGCGTTCCCGCAGGGCGCGCATCAGGCGCCCGTAGAAGGTCAGGTTGTGCAACGTGGCCAGTCGCGCCGCGGACGCGTCGCGGATGCGGAAGAGGTGGCGCAGGTAGGCGGCCGGATAGCTCCGGCAGAGCGCGCAGGGGCAGCCCGGCTCGAGGGGCCGCATGCGCCGGGCGAAGCGCTCGTCGGCGATCGCCACCTCGTCGTAGAAGGCGCGCCCGTCGAGCGCCGAGGCGGCGGGATCCTCGCGGAAGCGGAAGAGCCGCCCATGGCGCGCGTCGCGCGTCGGGATGACGCAGTCGAAGAGCCGATAGCCGGCGCGCCAGGCGGCGACGAGCGTGTCGGGCTTGCCGATGCCGAGGCCGTGCATGAGGCTCGCGGCGGGCAGCTCCCCGGCGACGAACGAGACCGTCTCGAGCAGCTCTCCCCCCTCGGCCACGGGCCAGCCGCCGAAGCCGTAGCCGTCGAAGCCGATGCCGGCGAGCGCCTCGATGCAGGCCCGGCGCAGGTCGCGCTCGTTGCCTCCCTGGACCACGGCGAAGAGCAGCGGCGGGGCCGCCGGGGACTCCGCGGGCCCGTCCGGCGGGCAGGTCCGCTCTTCGCGGGCATGCGCCGGCCGATCCCGTCGCCCTCCGCGCCGCCCCGCGCCCGCCGACCGCTCGAGCTCCCGGTCGAACGCGACCCGGCAGCGCCGCGCCCAGTCGACCGTGCGCGCGACGCTCTCGCGCTGGAGCTCGGTCGGCGCGCCGGGGTGCGTGCACGCGTCCAGGCAGAAGACGATGGCCGCGCCCAGCCGCAGCTGCTGCTCGATGCTCTTCTCCGGCGTCAGGAGCCTCGCCCGCGCGTGGCCCGGCCTCTCGATCGTGATGCCCGCGTCGGTCATCCGCGCCCGGGCGCCGCCCGCCGGGCGGCCCGGCCCGGCGCGGCCCGGGCCGGCGGCGAGCGACCAGGCCTGGAATCCGCCCGAGTCGGAGGCGACGATCCCGCGCCAGCCCATGAAGCGCCGGATCCCGCCGGCGGCGCGGACCAGCGAGACGCCGGGGGAGTCCGCCAGGTGGAGCGCGTTGACCATGAGCGCGTCGATGCCGCAGGCGGCCAGCTCGTCGGACGCGGCGGCCCGAACCACGGCGCGCGTCGCATCGGGCAGGAAGGCGGGGAGCGCGAGCCTCCCATGAGCGGTGTCGACGGCGCTCATGGCCGAGAGGCTGCGGGCCGCGGCGGCCGGGGCGGCCCGGGCGGGGCCGGACGCGGCGGAACGGGCGCGACCGGACGCGGCGGAACGGGCGCGACGGGGCGCGGCGGAACGGGCGCCGGATCGGCGCCCTCGGCGCCCGCGCGCATGAATTTGGGATGCGCGCCGGCGATGACGATCGTCACCTCGCCGCGGATCTTCTCCGGCGCGAGCGCCGGCGCCAGCTCGCTCAACCACCCGCGGCGCACTTCCTCGAACTTCTTGGTCAGCTCGATGCAGACGGCCGCCCTGCGATCTCCGAGAGCGGCGAGGGCATCGGCCAGGAAGCCCGCGGCGCGCAGCGGTGACTCGAAGAAGACGAGCGTGTGCGGCGCCGCCGCGTCGAGCTCGAGGAAGCGTCTTCGGGCCCCCGGCTTGCGGGGCGGGAAGCCCTTGAAGGTAAAGCTCGAGACGGGCAGCCCGGAGGCGAGCAGCGCCGGCTCGACCGCGCCCGCCCCGGGAAGGACCTCGACGCGGATCCCGGCGGCCAGCGCCAGGGAGATCACGCGATAGCCGGGGTCGCTGATGCCGGGGTAGCCGGCGTCCGAGCAGAGGGCCACGTCCCGGCCCTCCTCGAGGAGCTTGAGGATCCCCCGGGAGGCGCGCTCCTCGTTGTGCTCGCGGTAGGAGATCAGCTTCCCGGGCCGCGGGATGGCGTGGCGCTCGAGCAGCACGCGCGTCTTGCGCGTGTCCTCGCAGGCCAGCACGGGAACCTCGCGCAGGACGCGCGCCGCCCGGTAGGTCAGGTCCTCGAGGTTCCCGATCGGGGTCGCGATGAGGTAGAGCGTCGCCATGCCCGCCGCCCGCGCGGCCCTCCCCCGGGTCGGCCCGACGAGGGCCCCCGGTCATCCGCCGCGATCGCCCCCTGCCGGTCCGCAGGCCGTCCGACCGCGCCCGGGACTAGAAGTAATACCAGACGCTGCCGTAGCGATCGGGATCTTCGCCCATCCGCGCCAGGTTGTCGAGGTATTCGAGGATCGGCACGTCGCGGCCCACGTAGGTGCGGATGCCGCGGGTGATGTTCTTCTCCCAGGGGTGGAACTCGTAGACCCGCGCCCCGTCGGGCAGGATGGCCAGCAGGTCCCGATTCTGGCGCGCGCGCAGGTAGTGCTTCCCGAGTCCCGGGACGTTGTAGACCGGCTCGTCGGTCCGGGCGAGTCCCGGCAGGAGGCGCGCCTCCTCCTGCTGCTCCTGCAGCAGGCGCGCGACGGGCACGCGGAAGTCAGCCATCTCATCCTTGCCCTTCATGTTGAAGGTGTAGTAGGGATCGATCCCCGCCAGGCGCAGCACGCGGCGAAGCGCGGCGGCCTCGAAGCGGCGCGAGTTGAAGAAGGTGAAGACCATCTGGTTGTAGACGCCGATGCCCTGCCCGCGCAGCCGGCTCACGGCGGTGATCGTCTCCGGAGTGATCTCGTAGGCGTGCTGGGCGTGGGTGACGACGGCGATCTCGCGGCGGCCCGGCTCGTGATGGCGTCCGAGCATCGCCGCCAGCTCGGGCGTGATCCGCATGGGCATCGTGATCGGCGTGCGCGTGCCGATGCGGATGCGCTCCACCGACGGGATCGCCGCCAGGCGCCCGACGATGTGCTGGAGCCGGGCGTCGCCCATGACCAACGGATCGCCGCCGGTCAGGAGCACCTCGCGAACGGCCGGGTGCCGGGCGATCCAGGCGAGAGCGGCATCCAGCTTGGCGCGCGGCGCCAGCGCCTGCGGCGCCATGACGTCGTCGATCTCCCAGTTGCGCTGGCAGTAGACGCAGATCTGCGGGCAGGTGTTGAAGGGCTTGAGGATGCAGATGCCGGGGTAGCGCCGGGTGATGAGATCGATCGGAGAGGTGTCCTCCTCGCGCATGAAGTCGAGCTTGGCCAGGTCGTCGCGGCGCTTGCGGGCCAGCTCCCGCGCGTAGTCGGCCGGCGGCAGGACCTGGGCGCGGACCGCCCGGTCGCGGGTCGAAGGCTCGTCGTCCATCAGGGAGGCGTAGTAGGGGGTGACGCCGAAGGGCATCCCCAGCTCGTTCGCCGCCTCGACGCCGGCCCGCTCCTTCTCCGTGAGGCGCGTCAGCATGGACATCTGCCGCGCCGAGCGCACGACGCGGCGCACGTGCCAGCGCCAGTCCCTCCACTCCTCCGCCGAGGCCCCCAGTGCGCGGCGCACGCGCTCGCGCCGGGCCCGCCGGCGGGCGATCGACTCGGGCTCGAGCCCGCTCGGATGGCGCCGCAGCCCTTCCGCCATGCGGCCCCAGAGCCGGTCGAGCTGGGCCGAGCGCTCGATCGCCGCCTCGCGGCCCGAGCGCTCGCTGGGCGCCATGACCTCGTCGGCCGGGCTCTCGAAGCGGACCCTGCCGCCGAGGCCCCAGAGGAGGTGCAGCAGGTCGGCGTAGAACGCGGGCTTGAGATCGGGGCGCGGCCGGCCGCGGGCCAGGTCGCGCAGGGCGCGCGTCAGGCTGAAGTCGGCCAGCCGCTCCGAGCGGCGGCGGAGCATGCCGTCCAGAACCCGGTCGCAGTCCTGGATGCGGATCGCCAGGCCGCGGCCCACGCGGTCGTAGTGCGCCAGCGCGTGGTCGCGCTTCTCGTGCACGACTTGGCGCAGTCGCGGTCGAAGGTCGTCGAAGGAATCGGTCTCGCGGGCGACCTGGAACAGCCGGGGGGCCTGGGTCAGCAGATACTGCGGCGTGTAGCGTTCCGGGGACATCGTCCTCCTCGAGGCCCTCGGCCCGGTCGCGGGACGAAGGCCCCTGTCGGTTAGCTCCTCCTCTTGCGGCGCGCCGGCTTCGCGGGGCGCAGGGACGCCAGCGCGCAGCCGCTCCAGGTCATCTCCAGGCGCGGGCGGCGCGCGGTCAGGTCCCGCCCCCGGATGTAGCCGGCCAGCAGCGGCAGCGAGACGCTCGGCTCCACCCAGGCCATGGCGAAGCGCGCCTGCCTGTCGATCTTCCCCCAGGACTGGGCCTCGCTCAGCGTGGAGCTCGACAGGCCGCCGTCGGCCGTGACCGCGGTCGTGACCTGGATCGCGTAGTCGTGTCCGCGCTCGAGGCCCATCAGGTAACCCATGACGATCGAGTCGTTGATGTAGTTCTTGGGCACGCCTCCGGCGACGTAGATCGCCGCCGTCTTGGGCGACTGGACGACGATCTGCAGGATCTCGTGGTTGTCCTGGATCGAGTCGATGCTCAGCGGCGTGCGTCCCTCGCGCAGCGCCCGCAGGCGGTGATCGGTCAATCCGATCCCGATCGAGGAGTCGTTGAGGGCCGGGGCGAACATCGGCACGCCCCGGCGCCGGCAGGTGACGACGATCGACTCCTCGTCGTCCAACTGGTCGGCGAGGAGATCGAGGAACTGGCGGCTCGAGTAGATGCCCGGCTCGAGCCGGTCCGCCACCCGGCCGACCCAGTGGTCGGTCTCCCAGAAGCGCTGCTCGTCGACGTAGGTGTCGTAGATGCGGTCGATGTAGAGGCTGCGCAGGACGACGTCGTCGGCCTGGGGCGAGCCCTGGTAGTGCTTGAACCCGCGAGCCTGGTAGATGTCCTGATAGAGGACCGCTCCGGTGGAGACGACGACGTCGACCGCGCCGCAGTCGACGAGGTCGCGGATCACCTTGCGCAGCCCGGCGGCGATCAGCGGCCCGGCGAGCCCGAGCATCACCGTCGGCCGGGCGCGGTCGGCGTACATCCCCTTGAGCACCTGGGCGCAGCGGCCGATGTTGCGCGCCTGGATCGACATGCCGGCCATCGCCTCGACCAGGTCGGCGACGCTCGTCGCCGGTCCGAGGGCGAGCGAGCGCACCGGCTCGGCGAAGAGCCTCTGCTTGTGCCGCTTCCGGGCGGCGGGGAGATCCGCGTAGAGCACGTCGCCGTCGCGGCCGGCACGCAGGTGCTTGGGCATGGGTTCCTCCTCTGTCTCGGGGGATGACGATGCCGGGAGCCCATCCTAGCCCCGGGGGCGCCCGCGGCGCAACCCGTCCGCCGGAACCTGCGGCCGGAGCGGCGGCCTCGGGATCGGCCGGCGCGCGCGCCCCGCGGCGGGCCGCGCGCGCCGGCCGTCGCGAAACCCCGTTGCATCGCTCGGGTTTGACTTGCGGGCGGCAGCGCCTTACACTCCCATACTTTCGTCGGCTCGCCCATGCAGAGGAGGCTCCATGCGCATCGCCGGTTGCCTGTCGCTCGCTGCGGCGGCGCTGCTGCTCGCCACGGGCGCGGGCGCGGCCGACAAGGCCCCCGACTTCAAGCTGCCCGATCTCGCCGGAGAGGTCGTGCAGCTCTCCGAGTACAACGCGAAGAACCCCGTCCTGATCGCCTTCTGGGCCACCTGGTGCATCCCCTGCCCGGAGGAGCTGAAGCACATCCAGCGATTCTACGATCAGCACAAGGAGAGCGGCTTCCGCGTGCTGGCGATCTCCGTCGACGGCACGAAGTCCGTCGCCGGCGTCAAGCCCTTCGTCGAGGGGCGCCGCTTCAGCTTCCCCGTGCTGCTCGACACGAACAACGACGTCATGCGCAAGTACCTCGTCAAGGCGGTCCCGTCGGTCTGCCTGCTCAAGCCCGGCGGCGAAGTCGCCTATCACCATGTCGGCTATCGGCCGGGCGACGAGGTCGCCCTGGGGCGCGAGATCGCCAAGCTGGTGGCCGAGACGAACGCGGCGGCGAACCCGGCGGGGACCGGGGCCGCCGGTCCGGCCGCGTCGGAAGCGGGCGGCGACCGCCCCGCGCCCTCCGCCCCGCCGAACGAGGGCGAGGCAGCCGAGGCGGACCCGGACGCCGGCGTCGGCGCGGAGGGTGCCGGCGCCTCCGCGGAAGGCGCGGGCTCCTCCGCCGAAAGCGCCGGGACCCGCGATCGCTAGCCGGCGGCGATCGTCTCCGCCCACGATGGGGGCTCCCTGATGCGGCGCGACAGACTCACCCGGCGA
>VGIY01000150.1 GCA_016867695.1 Candidatus Eiseniibacteriota bacterium
GCATCAGCGCGTAGAGCGCCTCGTGGAAGCGCAGCGATTCGCCCCTCTCCATGCGCGACTGGAAGTCGCGCCGGGCGATGATCTGCTTCATCGGGAAGATGCTGGCCAGCTCGATCAGGTCGGCGAAGGAGAGCTTGGCCAGCCACTCGCCGTTGTAGCGCACCTCGGTGCGCTGCGGATCGAGGACGCGAAAGGCCTGATCGGTGTAGGTCCGGGCCAGCTCGAGCACCTCCTCGTGCTTGAAGCGGCGCCTCTCGCTCGACTGGCCGCTCGGGTCGCCGATCGTCGCCGTGTAGTCGCCGATCAGGAAAACGACCTGGTGCCCCAGCTCCTGGAACTTGCGCAGCTTCTGCAGGGGCACGAAGTGCCCGACGTGCAGGTTGGAGCCGGTCGGATCGACGCCCAGGTAGACGCGCAGCGGCCGGCCGGCCGCGAGCCTCTCGCGCAGCTCAACCTCCATCTGCCGGCGCAGGCTCCCCGTCACCTCCCCGACCGCGCCCCACTCGTCGGTCTCGTCCGCGAACCGCGTGCCGCGCATCAGGATCGCCACCTGCTCGTCGACCGTGAACCGCTTCCCGGACACCTGTGCCTCCCCCGGCGCGTCCGCGCCGCGCCGCTCCCCGATCCGACCTACCCCTTGATCACGGCCAGCGGCCGCAGCCGGGCGACCTTGAGGCTGATCCCCGCCTGGTGCATGACCTCGACCACCTGGCTGACGTCCTTGTAGGCCTCGCTCATTTCTTCGGCCAGCGTGCCCTTCTCTTTCGCCCTGACCAGGATGCCGCGCGCGCGCAAGTGCGCCGTCAGGTCGCGCCCGCCGAAGCGCCGCACCGCCTCCCGCCGCGACATCACCCGGCCGGCGCCGTGGCAGGTCGAGCCGAAGGTCTGCCGCAGGGCCTCCGGCCGGCCGAGGCAGATGTAGGACTCCGATCCCATGTCGCCCGGCACGAGCACCGGCTGCCCCGAGCGCCAGGGGGAATCGGTCCCGGAGGGCGGGTAGGCGCGCGTGGCGCCCTTGCGGTGCACGCAGAGCCGGCGCTCCCGGCCCTCGACGGCGTGCGTCTCGAGCTTGGCGATGTTGTGGCAGACGTCGTAGAGCAACCGCAGGCCGAGCTCGCGTCGCGGGATCTGCAGCGCCTCGAGCAGCGCCCGCTCGACCAGGGCCATGATCGTCTGCCGGTTGGCCCAGGCGTAGTTGGCGGCGCAGGCCATCGCCCCCAAGTAGCTGCGCCCCTCCTCGGACTCGACCGGGGCGCAGGCCAGCTGGCGGTCGGGAAGATCGATCCCGTGCCGGCGCACGGCGCGACCCATCACCCGCAGGTAGTCGTCGCAGACCTGGTGCCCGAACCCTCGAGAGCCGGTGTGGATCTGCACCGCGATCCCCCCGGGGCGCAACCCGAACTCCTCGGCCGCCTGGGGATGGAAGATCTCCTCGATCACGTCGATCTCGGCGAAGTGGTTGCCCGATCCCAGCGTGCCCAGCTGCTCGCGGCCGCGCTCGCGCGCCCTCGCGCCGACCGCGCCGGGATCGGCGCCCGGAAGGCGGCCCTGCTCCTCGGTGTGCAGCGCGTCGTCGTCCGTGCCGTAGCCCCGCTTGATCGCCCAGCGGGCGCCCTCGACCATCACGCGATCGAGCTCGGCGTCACCGACGCGGTCGATCGCGCCCGACGAGCCGACGCCGGTCGGGATGTGGCGGAAGAGCGCCTGGACCATCGGATCGAGCCTCTCCCGCACCGCGGCGAGCTCGAGCCTCGTCGTCAGCGCGCGCACCCCGCAGTTGATGTCGTAGCCCACGCCGCCCGGCGAGATCACCCCGCCATCGGCGGGGTCGGTCGCCGCCACGCCGCCGATCGGGAATCCGTAGCCCCAGTGGATGTCGGGCATGGCCAGCGAGTAGCCGACGATGCCCGGCAGGTGGGCCACGTTGCGCACCTGGTCCAGGCCGCCCTCGCCTCTCACCTGCGCGATCATCGACTCGCTGGCGTAGACGCGCCCCGGCACGCGCATCGCCCCCTCGCGGGGGATCTCCCACAGGTAGTCGCGCACCTGGCGCAGTCGGATGTCCCCGCTCATCGCCGGATCCTAGGTGTCGAAGACGATCGTCGTCTGGTAGCGGCCCTTCGCGTCCGGAGCGAGCCGCAGGCCGTGATAGGTCGCCGCCTTGAGCGCCGAGCGGAGCGGATGGCGGCCGCGGTTCCAGGCCGTCCCCCGAGCGCGGCAGGTCAGGCGGTACTCCGCATCGCCCTCCACCCCGCCCTTCACCCCGCCCTTCGCCTCGGCTGTCGGCCCCGTGATGCGCGGCCGCTCGAAGTCGACGAGCAGCAGCCCGCGCGCCTCGAAGAGGTAGAGGACCTCCTCCAGCCAGGCGACGAGGAGTTCCTCGGGATCGGCGCCGGAGACGCCGACATCGACCTCGCGATCCCGCGTCACCCCTTCCGGATCGGTCAGGAGCGACGCCAGCCCGCGCGCGGCCTGCAGGAAGAGCTCCTCCAGATCCGCCGCCCACACCTTCAAGCCGACATCGGCGGTGTGATCGATGGCCTCGAAGCCCGCGCGCTCCACCCGCCCTCCGCTCCGTTCACGGGTGCCGGCCTGCTCCGACTCCCCCGCGCATGGTAGCTCACGAGGAGGCCGCCTGGAAGCGGGCCGACCGGCAGCCGATCGGGTCGAGCCGGGGCGGGTGCGGTCCGGTCGATCGGCGCCTCGGGCGCGGACGGACCCGGCAGCCGATCGGACCGCGCCCGGGCGGGTGCAACCGAGCGGCGGGACGCGGCGCACCGGGGAGCGGCAAGGCCGATCCTCCCGTCGATCTCGAGGATCGGATCTCGAGGATCGGATCTTGTGGCCGCCCTCCGGCGCTGGCAAGATGCTCGCGCCTGCCGCTTCCGCAGGCGGAGACGCCGTCCGGACAGGGGGATCCCGTGAGCACCCACGACCTTCGGCAGCCGACCGGGGCGGCGCGCCGGCGCCGGGCGGCGCATGGCCGCTCGTTCCCGCCGCTCGCCGCCGCCCTTCTCGCCGCCGCCATCCTGGCGGCCCCGCTCCTGCAGGCCGGCTGCGGCGACGAGCAGCGATCCTGTCCGACTGTCGAACCCCCGCTCGTGCGCCTCGAGGAGATCTTCGCCACGGCCGACACGATCGCCGTCGGCGGCACGGTCCGTCTCTGGGCCCTGCCCACGGACGCCGACCAGACCTACGCATGGTCGACGACGGCGGGGCGCTTCCTCGAGACCGACAGCTACTACGCGCGCTGGAAGGCGCCCGACACCCCGACCGTCGCGCGCATCATCGTCACCGCTTCGCTGGGCGAGGAGAGCGTGGCGCGGAACCGCACGATCGCCGTCGGCAGCTACCGCCCCCGCCACGAGCCGACCTACACGGGGGCCGGCTACTGCGGCGTCGAGTGCCACTCCGCGAGGGGCCACGGCCAGCGCTACGACACCTGGGTCCTGAGCGCGCACGCCAGGGCCTACGAGAAGGTCGAGGCCCACCCCGACTACGCCCCCGCCTGCGCCGCCTGCCACGCGGTCGGCTACGGGGATGCGAGCAGCGCGGGCTGGGATCGCCACAACGGCGGCTTCGACGAGATCCCCGTCGCCCGCCTCGAGGGCGTGCAGTGCGAGAGCTGTCACGGCCCGCTCGCCGATCTGCAGGGCGAGATCCTCCCCGCTCACGCCGAGGACGCCGGCGGCGACTGGCTCTTCGCGCTGGGCACGGCCTCCGACCCGCTGGGCTGCGCCCGCTGCCACGGCGCGGCGAGCCTGGCGCCCCACCCCGGCGCGAAGGACTACGCCGCCGAGTGGCGGGCCGGGGGCCACGCCGGAATACCCGCGGGCGCGCAGATCGACGATCCGGCCTGCGCCGCCTGCCACACCGCGCAGGGCTTCGTGGCCCGCCTAACCGGCGCGCCCGCACCCGCGCCTTCCGAGCCGCAGCCGATCACCTGCGTCGCCTGTCACGATCCGCACGGCAACGCGCGGACCGCCGACCTGCGCCCGACGCCCGGCGGCGACGTCTGCAGCCGCTGCCACAGCGACGGCGAGCACCTCCCCCTGGCCCCGCCGCACGCCCCGCAGGCGCAGATGCTCGCCGGGACCGGGGGGCACGAGTATCCGGGCCGCGCGTTCCCCTCGACGCCTCACCGGAATGTCGCCCAGCGGGGATGCGTGGAGTGCCACTACCCCTCCTCCGAGGGGCGCGTCTCGCACTCCTTCGCCCCCGACGCGGCGAGCTGCCGGCGTTGCCATCCCGCGGCGTCCGGAGGCTCGTTCTGGTGGATCCAGCAGCAGCGCACGATCAGCAATCTGCTCGTGCAGCTCGACCAAGTGCTGGGCGCCGCCAGTCCGGCCGACTCGCTGACCGATGCCTTCCGCCGCGCGGAGTTCAATCGCCGCTTCGTCGGCCGCGACGCCAGCCGCGGGGCGCACAACTACGCCTATGCGCGTGCCCTGCTCGAAGCGTCGCTGGAGGACTTCGTGCCCGGGCGCGCCAGGTAGGGGCGTCGATCGCGCGAGGGGCGCCGTCGGGAGAGGGATCCTAGGCGGGCGGGGCCGTGCCGTCGCCGGGCGCGGCGTCGCGCAGCCGCACGAGGGTCGCGCCGTAGTGGCCCCGCTCGGCGGTCGCGATCCGGAACGACTCCACCTCCGGCCGCTGCGCCAGGAGCTGCTCGACGATCCGCCGCTGCACGCCGCGCCCCTTTCCGTGGATGATGCGCACTTCCCGCAGACCCGCCCGGGAGGCCATCCAGAGGTACTCGGTCACGACTTCGCGCACATCGCGCGGGTGGAAGGCGTGGAGGTCGAGCGCCTCCTCGAGGGGCGCCGTGTGGGGCTCGCCCCCGGGGCCGGCATTCTCGCCCTCGGTTCGGCGCGGGAGGGCCGCGTCGTCAGGTGGTCGGCGGCGCATCGGAGAGGACCCCGCGAAACTCCCGGCCCGCGCAATGCAGCGTGTAGTCGACCCGCGCCGTCGCCGCCAGCGTGGCCAGCACGCCGCAGTAGCGGGTCGCCGACAGCTCCACGGCGCGCCAGGCCTTGTCGGGGTCGATCGGGTCGGTGTCGATCTCGTAGATCACCCGGATGCGCCGGTAGACGCGCGGGTGCTCCTCCTGCCGCTCGCCCTCGACGCGGATGCGCAGCGAGCGCAGATCCAGGCGCATCTTGGCGAGGACGCTGACGATGTCGGCCCCGGAGCAGCCGGCGGCCGCGCCGAGGAGCATCTCCATCGGCTTGGGTCCGCGCAGGGGAGCGGGGGGATGCCCGGGCACGGGGGCGTCGGTCCGATAGGTCACGCCGCTGCCCGTGGCGTGCTCGAAGAGCGCCTCTTCGATCCAGGTGGCGACGGATGTCGCCGGAGTCGCCTGCGGCATGCTCTGCCTCCTTGCTGGTCCTGCCTGAGCCAGGATGACCCAGGCGAGGGCCCGCGAGCAAGGCAGAGCATGCGCGGGCGGATCGGTCAGGCGGCCATGTACTCCTGGTTGGGCTGGGGCCAGGGCTCGCCCCAGGCTCGCGGCCACCCGCCGTGGGCCTGGGCGGGATGGGCGTAGGCCCCGTAGCCGGGAGCGTACTCGTACCCGCCCCAGCGCCCGCGGGCGTAGTAGGGATAGGGCGCGCCGAAGTAGGCGCGGGCCTGATTCCAGTTCCAGTACTGCCCGTAGCGCGCCCGGGCGTCCCAGGGTCCGTACCCGTAGGCCCAGGGGTAGTCCGCATAGCCGTAGCCCTGGCCGTAGCCGTAGCCCGGGCTGCAGGCCTGGCCGTGGCCCAAGCCGTAGCCGTGGCCCAAGCCGTAGCCGTGGCCCAAGCCGTAGCCGTGGCCCGGGCTGTAGGCCTGGCCCTGGCCGTAGCCGTAGCCCGGACTGCAGACCTGGTCCAAGCCGTAGCCGTAGCCCGGGCTGTAGACCTGGCCGTAGCCCAAGCCGTAGCCGTAGCCCGGGCCCTGGCCGGGGTGCCATGTGGGCCAGGCATAGTTCGCAGCCGGAGCCGCATAGCCGTAGCCCGGGAAAGGCGCGGGCCTCGGCGCGTAGGCCGGGGCTCCGTGGCCGCAGCCCGAGTACTGGGCCCCGGGATACCAGGCCGCGGGGTGATTCGCTTCGGGATAGTAGTAGCCGTGCATGTAGGGGCTCTCCATTCTCCAGGCTCCGACCTGCGGCCAGCCGCATCCTGCGGGTGCCGCGTTGCCGGGCATCGCCCAGGGCCAGAACATCGGGGGCCATCCCCACGCCGTCTCCCGGCAGCGTTCCTCGGTCGGATCGCCCGCCTCGGCCGCCGCCGCCGATTCCTCGCTTGCGCCCGGATTCTCCGAGCGCTCGGTCGTCGTCTTGGGCCTGGCATTCGGCTGGCCCCGCCGGGGGGCCGTCCATGGGCCGAAGGGCGCGCCCCACGGTTGTCCCATGTAGGGCGTTCCCGGCATCTGCGGCCAGTTCGCCTGCGGGCCCTGCTGATCGGTGGTTCTGGTCTCCAAGTAGGTTTCCTCCCTTGCTGACGCAAGCCAACCGTCGCCGTCGCGGGGTCGCTCGGCCGCCCGCTCGCCCGGGCGCTCCCCGGCCGGTGGATGCCCCGCCGCCGCGGAT
>VGIY01000151.1 GCA_016867695.1 Candidatus Eiseniibacteriota bacterium
CGCTCGCCCGCGAGCTGGAGTGGGTGCGGATGAGCCCGCGCGCGCGACAGGCGAAGGGCAAGGCGCGGCTCCAGGCCTACGAGGAGCTGCTCGCCCAGGACGTCGAGAAGCGGCGCGAGACCGCCGAGATCGCCATCCCGCCGGGCCCGCGCCTGGGGGACCTGGTCGTGCGCGCCAAGGGCCTGGAGAAGGGCTACGGCGACCGGCTCCTCTTCGAGGGCCTGGACTTCTCGCTCCCCCGCGGCGGGATCGTCGGGGTGATCGGCCCCAACGGCGCCGGCAAGACGACGCTCTTTCGGATGATCGTCGGCCAGGAGACACCCGACGGCGGGGAGCTCACCGTCGGCGAGACGGTCGTCGTCTCCTACGTCGACCAGGCGCGCGAGGCGCTCGATCCCGCCAAGACGATCTGGCAGGAGATCACCGGCGGCGAGGACAAGATCCTGGTCGGCAAGCGCGAGATGAACTCGCGCACCTACGTCGCCTCCTTCGGCTTCCGCGGCGGCGAACAGCAGAAGTTCGTCGCCGGCCTCTCGGGGGGCGAGCGCAACCGCCTCCACCTGGCGAAGCTGCTGAAGTCCGGCGGGAATCTCCTGCTGCTCGACGAGCCGACCAACGACCTGGACGTCGACACGATGCGCGCGCTCGAGGACGCGCTGGTCGAGTTCGCCGGCTGCGCGGTGGTCATCAGCCACGACCGCTGGTTCCTGGACCGCATCGCCACCCACATCCTCGCCTTCGAGGAGGACTGCAGCGTCCACTGGAGCGAAGGCAACTTCACCGACTACGAGACCGCCCGCCGTCGCCGGCTCGGCGCCGAGGCTGACCGGCCGCACCGGATGCGGTACAAGCCGCTGGTGAGGTAGCTGCCGGGCAGCCCGGGATGGACTCGCCTCCACCCCGTGGCGCCCCCCGGCCCGCTGCGCCTGCTCACCCGCGCCGGCGCACGCCCGCCTCCGTCACCCAGGCGGCGATGAGCTCCGCCGGCGTGACATCGAAGGCGGGGTTCCAGACGGAGGCGCCTGTCGCGGCCTGCGTGTCCTCCGGAGCCGACCCCCGGCTCGCCGGGCTCCCCGCGGGCGCGCCTCGCCCCGGCGCCGGTCCGCCGCCCCGGCCGCAAGCGAGCACCTCCTGCGCGGACCGCTCCTCGATCGGGATCGCCTCGCCCGAGGGCAGCGCCGGATCGAAGGTCGAACTGGGCGCGACGACGTAGAAGGGAACGCCGTGGCGCGCGGCGGCGATGGCCAGCCCGTAAGTGCCGATCTTGTTGGCCGTGTCACCGTTGGCCGCGACTCGATCGGCGCCGACCAGAACCGCATCGATGCGCCGGCGCTTCATCGCCCAGGCGGCGGCGCCGTCGACGATCAGCGTCGCCCGGATCCCGGCGCGCCGGAGCTCCCACATGGTCAGGCGCGCCCCTTGGAGGAGCGGGCGCGTCTCGTCGACGAAGACCCGCGGAGCCTTCCCCTGTTCCTGGGCGGCGAAGACGACCGCGAGCGCCGTGCCGAGCCCCCCGGTCGCCAGACCTCCGGTGTTGCAGTGAGTGAGGACGCGCGAGCCATCGGGCAGGAGCGCCGCGCCGTGCTCCCCCATCGCGCGCGACATGGCCAGATCCTCGGCGTGGATCGCCCGCGCTTCCTCCAGTGCGAGCGCCGCCAACCTCTCGGGCGTGAACGGGGCGCAATCGCCCCCCGGGGGCCGGGGCGCCGAGGCGGGACCGGCCGCATCCGCTCCAGCCGCCGCGCGCAGGCGGGCGAGCACGCGGTCGAGCGCCCAGGCGAGATTGACCGCCGTCGGCCGCACGGCGCGAAGCAGTTCGCCCTCGGCCTCGATGCCGGCGAGACACCCCCGCGCCCGCCGGCGCGCGGCATCTCCCGCCGTCTCCGGCGCGAGCTCGCCGGCGGCCCCGGGCGATCCCCGGGGTCCGCCTGTGCCTGAGTCTAGCGGCGGCACCCGATCCGGCGTCGGCAACGCCCCCGGCGAGGTCTCCGCCGCCAGCCGGGCGGCGAGCGCGACCCCGTAGGCCGCGGCGATCCCGATCGCCGGCGCGCCCCTCACGCGCAGCGACAGGATCGCCTCGCGCAGCTCGGCCGTGGATTCGAGGTCGAGCAAGACCTCCTCGACCGGCAGCCGGGTCTGGTCGAGGCAGCTGATCGTCCCCCGATCCGTCCATCCGATCGTCGGCAGCGGCTCCACGACTCCCTCGCTCCCCTGAAGAGCCCGCGGCGTCGACACCGCCGGCGCGCGGGCGCAGCGTCGCGGGAAGCCGACACGATGGATATCTGCGTGCCGGCGTCGACGCCGCCCGCGCGGGAACGGTAGCACACCCCCGCGCCCAAGCAGGACGCCGATCCCGCCCCGTCCGGGGGCCCGGAACCGGCGCCCGCCGCCGAGCGGGCGCGCCCGCCGCGGAGGCCGAAACGCCCCGGACGCGGGAGCGCCCCCGATCCTGCGACCGGGGGCGCTCCTCGGCGGGGTCTTGGGATCGTGCGGCTACCGCGCGTCGCGGAAGCGCGCCTTGATCTGTCCCCAGGTCTCCACGTCCGCCGGGGTCGCCAGACACTCGTCGCAGTCGTCGACCACCGTCCCGCTCAACCGCTCGCAGTCGCCCTCGAGGAGCCGGACGCACTGGCCGTCGGGAAGGCAGCAGAGCTCCGTCGCCGAGGCGCCGATGCAGTTGAGGATCACCTGCTCGATGGCGTCAGCCGTGCCGCTGCCGTCCCAGGCCGTCTGGCCGAAGACGCCGTTCGTCGTCGCCGCGTAGTCGAGCATGATCGGCGTGATCGTGTTGTAGGGGTCGCCCCAGGTGGGCACGAACACCGCACCGATCTGGATCCCCATCGCCGCGGCGTCGAGCGCGCGGTTGTGGGCGTTCACATCGTCGATACCCTGGATGAACATGTCGTCGCACCCGCCGGGGTTGGCGTCGGTGACCAGGATCGTCACCTTGCAGCAGCCGTCGCGCCAGGCGCTCGGGTCGAAGTCGCCGGTCAACGGGCAGACGGTGCTCGTGAAGACCTCGCGCAACGCCTCGTCCGAGGCCTCGGGCTCGTTGGCGCCCCCGTCGGCGTAGAGGGCGTTGACGGCGTTGATCACGAGATTGAGGTTGGCCGTCAAGGGAACGTCCACCTCGACGTCGTCCTTGAAGGTGACCAGCCCCGCGCGGACGTCGCCGCAGGTGCTCGTCGCCAGGTCGAGGATGTCGAGCAGGCCGGCCTGCACGTTGCTGATCGCGCCGCCCATGCTCCCCGTGTCGTCGATGACCAGGACCAGGTCGAGACACTCGCAGCTGTCGCGGCTGGCGACCCTCGGCTCGCCGAAAGCGAGGATCGTGCCGGGCGCGTAGGGCGCCCAGGCCTCCGGGTTGCCGATGCCGCTGTTCTGGTCGGCCATTGCCTCCGGCAGGGCGAGCGCCACGAAAACGAGAGAGAGGCAAGCCATTCGCATCGATCGGTTCATGGAAGACCTCCAATGGTTCAGCGTCGTCTGTACGACTTTCCAGTGTCGCTGGGGACGGCGGCCGTCCGCCCGCCCCGTCTCAATGGCGACGATCTTCGCCGCCGTCGCCGCCGGGGGCAAGCTAATAATCCATATTGTCTATCTTTTTGATGGATTATTGGTAGGAAAGCGCCACCTGGTGGCGTTCCGGGGCCTCTCCGGGGCCTCTCCGGGGCCTCCCGCGCCGCCGCGCTCCTCGCCCGCGCGTCACCGGCGGGCCGTCTCGAACTCCCGGAACAGCGCGCGCAGTCGCGCGAGCGGCAGGCCCATCACATTGAAGTAGCAGCCCTCGATCGCCGCCACGAGCAGCGCCCCATAGCCCTGGATGCCGTAGGCGCCAGCCTTGTCGAGCGGCTCCTTCGTGGCGACGTAGTCGGCGATCGTCGACTCGTCGAGATCGGCGAAGACGACCCGGCTGCGCTCGACAGCGCTCGCCCGGCCGAGCCCCGGGACGCGGGCGAGCGCGATCCCGGTGTAGACCTCGTGCGCCCTTCCCGAGAGGCGGCGCAGGTAGGCCGCCGCCTCGCCGGCGTCGCTCGGCTTCTCCAGCACCGCGCCGTCGAGGCAGACGATCGTGTCGGCGCCCAGCACGACGCCCTCCGCCACCCGCTCGGCCACGGAGAGGGCCTTGGTCTCGGCCTGGCGCACCGCGTAGGCCGCCGGGGTCTCCCCCGGCCGCGGACCGCCCCCATCCTCGTCGGGCTCGAGCACCGAGAAGCGCGCCCCGAGCATCTGCAGCAGGTGCCGGCGGCGGGGCGATCGGGAGGCCAGGTAGAGCGGCTCGGAACCGCCGCGGAGCAGTCGCCGCCCCGCCTCGGCCGCGCTCGCCCGGGGTAGTGCGTCGACGACCATGCCGCCCTCGGGCGGCCGCCCTCCGGGCCGGCCGTGCCACTGGTGGCTGTCGATGATCAGCGTCACCGGGCCGTCGTTGACCAGCTCGACGGCCATCTTCGCCTGGAAGACGCCGGTGGCCACGCGAAAGGGACCGGACCGCAGATGGGCGACGAACCTCTCGTAGAGCGCCTCGGCGGCCCGCGGATCCCCGGCGCGGGACCAGCTCGGACGGCGCCCCTTGACGCAGTCGCCAAGCAGCGTGAATTGGGAGACGACCAGCACCTCGCCGCCCGCCTCCGCGAGGCCGAGGTTCATCTGCCCCTCGGCGTCCTCGAGGATCCTGAGCGACAGGCATTTTCGCGCCAGCCACTCGGCGTCCGCCTCGCCGTCGTCGCGAGCCACGCCGACGAGGATCACGAGCCCGCGTCCGATGCCCGCCGGCTGCGCCCCGGCGACGCGCACCTCGGCGCGAGCAACCCGCTGCACGACCGCGATCATCCCCCTCCCTCGCCGCCGGCGATCCCCGAGCGGCCTGCCCGCGCCACGCCCGCGTCCGGCGCAGCATCCTTCGCGTTCGCGCGACTCGGCTCGCGCGGCACCACCTGCGGCCCGCCGGGGCGCGGCAGCCGCAACGCGCGCCCGTTCGCCCGGCCCCGCAAGACGCTAGAGCCGGATCGACACGCCCGCGTAGATCGACTTGTGCTCGGGGAGATCCGGGGGCCGCTCCCCTTCGCCCGCGTCCCGCGGGAAGGGCCTGGCGTAGCGCCCCTCGACGAAGAAGACGAAGGGGATCGCCCTCGGCGCCAGGCGCGCGCCCGCCACCGCGTGCCAGCCCCCCCGGTTGCGAGGGCCGGCCACGCGGGCGACGGCGTCGGCCAGTTCGTCGGCGATCCCGGACCCGCGGCCCCCCTCGAGACGGCCAGGCGTGCCAGCCGAGTCCACCGGCAAGCCCTGCGCCCCGCCGGCCCGCTTCGCGCCGGCCCGCAGCGCCGCGGGCATCGGGGCAGCCTCCTCGATGTCGACCTCGGCGTAGTTCACGTGCAACCCTGCGCCGGCATAGAGCCTCAAGGCGGGCAGCGGAAACGACAGCGGCAGGATGCGGGCGGTGAGATAGACGATGACGTTCTCGTAGGCCGCCGTCCCGCTGGCCTCGATCTCGTCGAAATAGGCGCGGCTGAAGACGACCTCGTCGCTCAGATACTCGCCGGCGACCTCGATGCCGAACCGGGAGCCGAGGCCCAGATCCAGGTGCAGCCCGGCCATGTCCCCGGTGCCGAGGCTGCCGCTGCCGGAGAAGATCTCCCCGTCCGCGTCCTGCCAGCCGTAGCGCGCGCCGACGGTGACCTCGGCGCGGGCGCCCCCCCCGACCGCGGCGGCCAGCCACACGGACGCGGCGAGCATGATCCGCGCAGCCGCGGCGAGCCCGATGCGCGCGACCGCGGCGAGCCCGATGCGCGCGACCGCGGCGGACCCGATGCGGGCAGTCGCGGCGAGCCCGCGCGGACGGACCGCGCCCGGACAGCGCATCGCTCCCCGGTCACCCATCGTCGTCCACCTCGCGGATGTCCACGCCGGCCGCCGTCCCCGCCCGATCCACGGAGAGCACGCCGCGCACCCGCCGCACCGCGTCGGTCACCCGCTCGAGATGGCCGAGGTTGCGGACGTTGACCAGGAACTCCCCCCGCGCCTGGCCCTCGCCGTCTGAGCTCATCGCCCCGTGCCGCATGCTCCCGGCCAGGCGCGAGATGACGGAGGCGACGTCGACCAGCAGGTCCTGCCGATCCGTCCCCTGGACGACCAGACGCACCAGGAACTGCTGATCCCGCTCGACGTCCCACTCGACCTCGATGCGCCTCTCCGGCGCCACCCGGTCGTCGAAGGTGTTGGGGCAGTCGAGGCGGTGCACCGAGATGCCGCGCCCCTTGGTGATCAGGCCGATGACCTTGTCGCCCGGCAGCGGCTGGCAGCACTGGGCGATGCGGATCAGCAGGCCGTCCATGTCGCCGATGCGCAGCCCCTTGACCGGCCTGGAGGTCAGGCGCCGGATGCGCTCGAGCGCCGAGGAAACGCACCTCTCCTCCGGGCGCGTCTCGGGGTGGAGCCGGGCGACCACGCTGGCCACCGACAGGTCCCCCTGCCCGATCTTGGCGTAGAGCAGCGGCGCGTCGGCCAGGCCGAAGCTCTGGGAGACATCTTG
>VGIY01000152.1 GCA_016867695.1 Candidatus Eiseniibacteriota bacterium
CCCGAACGGGGCGGCGACGCTCCGCGACCTGCCCGATCCGGTCGTGGCGGATGCTGGTGGTGGTCATGGCGCCCTCCTGGGAACGAGCATAGCAGGACCGGGGCAAGCCGGGCCAGCAGGGGCGGCGGCGCAAGGACGGCGGGCCCTGAATCGACCCGCGCGCACGAGAGCGTCCGGCCCCGACCGGCGGCGCGAGGACGGCGAGCCTCTCGGTCAGCGCACGCGCGCCGGATCGGCCGCCCCCCTGGGGGGCGGCGCTCTCCGCGCAAGGGGCCTTTCGGTCAGCGCACGCGCACGAGCTTGTCCAGCCGCCGTTCGACCTGGCGGCCGCCCTCGTCCCAGAGGGTGAACTCGAAGAAGTAGAGGCCGTTGGCCACCGGGTCGCCGTCGGCGTCCCGGCCGTCCCAGACGAAGTGGCGCCGGCCCTTCGAGGCGGGCATGTGCGGCAGGGCGAGGATTTCCCGCCCGCTGCTGGTGAAGAGCCGCAGGCGCGCGCGGCCGGCGCCCGCGGTCAACCGGTAGGTCAGCGTCGACTGCTCGGCGAAGGGATTGGGGATCCAGGCCAGATCCTCGACGCGCAGCGGCACGACGCCGACGGGCTGCGTCTGGCTCAGCAGCGTCAGCCACCCGCCCCCGTGCTGCGCGGCCTGGACCTCGAGCAGCACCGACGGCTCGGCCGCCGAGGGCAGGTCGCCGAAGCGCAGCGTCCAGACCGCCGGACGCCCGGGCGCCTGATCGACCTCGGCGCGGGCGAGCGGCACGGGCAGGCCGTCGGCCAGCAGGCGCACATCCTCGGACTCGATCAGCGCCGCGCAGCGGACCGTCAGCGCCAACTGCGCGGTGCTGCGGATGATCTCGCCGTCGGGCAGCGGCTCCAGCTCGCCGCCCTCCTGCTCGTAGAGGGCCGCCGCGAAGGGCATTGATACCAGCACCTCGCGCCGCGCGCCGTCGTAGTCGCGGGCCTGCACGCGCAGCGCGTAGGGCCTGCGCTGCACCTGCGTGGCGTAGCGGATCAGGCTGCGGCGTCCATGGCGGTCGTCGATCGGCACCGGCACAAGGAGCTCGGGGGGGACGGCGCCGAAGTAGTCGCTGACCGTCAGCGGGCCGAGCGCGCTCTCGTCCTTGAGCTCGATCTGCACGATCAGCGAATCGTCGGACCGCGAGGAGGCGTACTCCCCTCCCGTCGAGGAGTCCCAGGGATCACCGTTGAGCGTCAGGGCCACGGCGGGCGGGGCGGTGCCGATGCGCAGCGCCGGATCGCCCAGCAGGCTGTAGGTCAGCCGCTCGGGGAGCGTCGAGGGCAGCTTGCCCTTGGAGTGGGAGAAGACCTCGCCCAGCCGCCAGCGCCGCCGGCCGTGAGCGTCGGCGGGGGGATCGGGCAGGAGCGCCTGGAAGAACTTCTCCTCGTAGGTGTGGCCGATCAGCTCGTAGTCGGTCGAGGCGATCACGGCGATGCCGGCGCGTCCCTGGCCCTCGCAGCAGAAGAGCATGGCCTCGACCATCGCGTCGCCGCGCCCCGGATCGGCCTCGTTGTGCGTGGCGAACTCCGCCAGGTGGCAGCCGAAGCCGAGGAAGACGAAGGGGCGGCCGACGTTGGTCAGCAGGCGGATGTCGTCCTTGCTTGCCGGGGCGTAGTACTGCTGGATGAACTCGTGGGCCAGCAGGTAGCGGTTCGAGTGCCCCTGATAGGCGTAGAAAAGCGCCCCGCGGTTGAGCTTGTCGATCAGCAGGTCGCGGACCACGGTCGAGCCGTACTGCGAGTTGAGCGAGTAGTTGAGCGTCACCGAGTAGTCCACCGGCACGATGCGCCCCTGCGCGTCCCGCAGGCAGGCCTGCGGGTCGAGCGTGTCCGGCTGGCAGCGCCCCAGCCCGGGCACCGAGTCCATCACCGCGTTCAGGTAGAGCGAGTCGACGGTCAGGATGCTGAACAGCGGGTCGTTCAGCGCCAGATTGGCCGAGTTGCGCGTGATGCTCAGGAAGCGCCACTCACCCCCGCGGCGGCGATAGACGCCTCCGCTGCCGAGCGACGAGATCTCGCTGGAGAAGTCGTCGTCGGCGACGAACAGCAGGCGGCGGCGCCAGGGGGCCGTCTCGTCCCCCCGTTCGTAGGCCAGGACCTTGTCGACGAAGACGCGCGCCTCGGCCGGCGAGCCGCAGGGCACGCGGCCGACGTGCAGGTCGGGGGCGAAGCTGAGCGGCTCGTTCCAGGCCCCGCGCAGGTTGTCGGCGAACCAGTGGTCGCAGGTCACCAGCTCGGTCCCCGTGGCGCTGATGGCGTGGCCGGGGATCGTGATCGTGGTCACGAAGTTGGTGTCGGAGTTGGCCGCCGAGCGATCGACCGTGTACCCGGCCAGGTCGTTCGAGGCGTCGCCGAAGAGCAGCAGGTACTCGGGCGCCGGAGCGCTCGTGCGCCACATGTGGCGCAGCAGCCGCTTGATCGCGTAGGGGTGCCGCCGCCCGCCGCTGTAGGTGTCGAAGACGTTGCCCACGGGGGCGCGCAGGACGCGGTGCCCCTGGCTCTCCCGGTGATCGAGCAGCCGGTCTAGCTCGGCGGCGAAGCGCTCGTAGTAGACGGCGACGTAGTCCTCGCCGGCGAACTCCGCTAGGGGCGGCGCAGAGCGCAGGCGGATCCCGCGTGCGGGCACGCGCTCGAAGCGCCCGCCCTCGACGACCAGGATCTCGCAGCGCCCCGGCGCCGCCGGGCACTCGACCTGCAGCCTCAGGTCGTAGCTCTGCCGCGAGGCGTTCCCGACGATCTGCGCCGGATCGACGGCCAGGGCGACCGGCGCGCGCGGGTCGCCGACGTCGAAGACCTGCACCGCCTGGCTCGAGAGGTTGCGGACCAGCAGCTGCCGGCGCCCCTCGTGGCCGTCGAGCGGCGCCAGCAGCCTCTGCTCCTGAACCTCGAAGCGGCCGTCGAAGGTCGCCTCCACCCAGTCGATGCCGATGCCGAAGCCGTCGACATTGTCGATGCCGTCGCCGCGCCGCGGCAGGTAGATCTTCACGTAGTTGCGCCCGGCGCCGAAGGTGGAGTTGGGCAGCGAGCCGGTGTCGCCGCAGGCCAGCGCGTCGTCCACCGCGGGAACGACGTAGGGATTGCCCGGGAAGGCCCAGGTCGTGTCCCCCGGCGCCTCCGAACGGGAGAGCCAGAGCCGCGGGCGGTGGGGCGCGGTCGTCGAGTTGCCGACGTAGCCCTGGCCCTGCAGGTGGACGCAGACCTGGCTGACGCGAAACAGGGGCGGCAGGTCGAGCGGCACGACCTTGATCGGGCGCACGAGGCCGCTCGGCTCGCTCGGCACCGGATAGGTCCAGTTGTAGTGGTCGGTGCGGATCCCCTGCGGCCCGGCGCTCGGGCTGTTGACGTCGTCGCGGGCGAGGATCCACATGTAGTAGGTGTTCTCCTCGAAGCGCATCGTCCGCGTATAGGAAAGCAGCGGCACGAGCCCGGTCCAGTCATGCCAACCCGGGCGGGTCTCCATCGTCACCGCCGGGCCGGCACCGTGCACCAGCCAGTAGACGTTGGCGCGGCCGTAGCGGCGGTCCCCGGCCGTCAGGCCGAAGAAGTCCCAGGCGTCCTGCCCCTGGAAGAACAACGACTCCCCCTCCTCGAAGAGGCCGTCGCCATCCAGGTCGAGGGCCTGGTAGGCCACCGGCCACTCGCGGAACGGCGCCACCTCGTCCAGGTCGTCGAAGTCGCGCACGACGAGCCGCAGCGAGTCCCAGGCGAGATGGGGGACGGCCAGCCCGGCGGCCCGCAGCTCGGCGAAGTCAACGCGGTAGAGACCCGTCCTGGGGATCTCGAGGCGCAGCTCGAGCGTCTCCTGCGGCGCCCGCGGCAACGGCCGGTCGGGCAACGGCCGCCAGGTGCGCATTCCGCGCGCGCTCTCGTAGTTGACGATCTCGCCGCGGAAGATCGCCTCCCAACCCGGCTCCTCGTGGAGATAGGACTGAACTCCGGGAGAGGGAGGCGCGGCGTCGGGAACGAAGTCGACGCGCACCCGCACGCTCGCGGCCCGCTGCAGCTCCCCGGCAGCGGGATCGTAGCGGACGAGCGCCACGGTCAGCGGAACGACCCGATAGTGGCGCCAGTCGTAGCTCCGGCCCACCTCGACGAGCTGCCGCGGATAGGGCGCCGGACCGGCGTAGATCGCCGCATCCTCGCGGTAGTCGAGCGACAGCCCGGGCAGGGCGGTTCCGCGGTCGGAGGCGCCAGTCCCGCTCACCTCCGCGGCGCCCTCCGCGGGCCCCCAGAGCGCCGCCGGTACCGGCAGCGGCCTGCCGATCGCGAGCGGCTCCCAGCGGACGCTCTCGATCCGGGCCTGCGCCCGCGCACCGGGCGGCAGCGCGACGAGGACTTCGGCGACGGATAGATCGGGCGCGCCCGGATCGCGGCGGCGATCGGCGCCGGGGACGACGATCTCGAGGTACTCGCGGCCCTGCTCGACGCGCGCCGCGACCGACGCCGGCGCGGGCGAGAGCTCGAAGACGACGCCCGTCGCGGACTGGGAGAGCGCCGTCGCCGGAGCGGCCCCCGCCGGCGCGCAGAGCGCGGCGAGAGCCCCGGCCGCCGCCGCGAGCGGGAGGCCGAACCTCCTCCGCGGGCCCCGACTCCTGCGGGCGGCGCCTCCGCCCGCCGCCGACGCCGCTCGCCTGCGCGCGCGGCTCAACTCCCACCCCCGGCGGCCGGGGCCGCGCCGCCCGCCGGAGCGGCCGCCGCCGGCGGGCGGATCTCGAGCCTGCGCCACGCCTGCTCATGGACGACGATGCGGGTCGCTTCCCGCCGCTGGGCCAGCAGGACCTTGAACAGCGCGTCGGCCGCCTGCTCGCCGAGCCTCTCCATGACGGCGGTCGACACCTCCTCGAAGGGCGGCGTCCGGCCGTCCCAGGCCTCCTCGACGCGCAGCACGACGAATCCCGCTCCCAGCGGCAGCGGATCGGTGACCTCGCCGTCGCGGTGGCGGAAGAGCTGGCGCTCGAGGACGCCCCCGACCTGTCCCTCGGTGACCGTCAGCCCGGCCGGGAGGCTCACCTGCGCGCCGGGCAGCGCGGAGCGCGCCGCCGCCGTCGCTCGCGCCGGGTCGCGCGTCTCGCGCAGCAGCCGCTGCGCCACCAGGCCCTCGTCCCAGGTGGCCACGAGCACCTGCAGGCAGCGGCGCCGTGCGGGCTCGCGGAACTCGTCGGCGTGCTCCTCGTACCAGACCCGCGCCTCCTCCACCGTCGGCCGCGAGCGGCTGGCCACCACGCGCGTGTAGAACTGACGCGTGTGGATCTGGCCCCGGCGCTTCTTCGCCTCCCACTGCAGATCGGGGTCCTTGTCGTATCCCCGGGCCCACGTCTCGGCGCGCTCGATGCGGTCGATCATGAGATCGCGCGCCAGGACGAGGACATCGTCGGGCGTCTCGAAGGTCGGCCAGGTGTGCTGCAGCTTGGACATCAGGTCGTCGAGGACCAGGATGGCGCTGACCGTGTCCGCGGAGGAGGAGGCGATCGCGCGCGACCAGTCCTCCTGCGGGATCGGGCAGTCGGGCCAGGGAACCGGATCCCTGGAGGGGCCATCGTCGTCCGCGCGGATGAAGCGACGGGGGATGTGGACGGTCGCCTCCCGCAGCAGTCGCGTCAGCCAGAGGACCTCGGGCATGTAGGTGCGGTACTGGTAGTCGCTCAGCAGACGGGCGTGATAGTCCTCGATGGCGATCCCGCCCCGCTCGATCTGGAACTTGCGGGCCAGCTCGTTGCGCACCCGGTCGAACTCGGGCCTCTCCGCGTTCGGCGCGCGCTCGAGCAGTTGCACGACCCAGAATCGGCCCGGAACGCGCACCGGGCCGCCCACCTGATTCGGCTGCAGCTTCTCCAGGGCGTCGATCACCGCCTCGGGAGCGGTGAAGACCGATTGCCAGCCCTGCTCTCCGCCCCCGGCCGCCTGACCGGCCACGCGCTCGAAAACGGCCCCCTCGCGCACCGCCCTCACCGCGGCCTCGGCTTCGGCGGCCGTGCGGTAGGGGGCGGCCCGGAAGCGATAACGGGTGTGACCCTTGTCGTAGATCGCGCGCAGGTCGCGCTCGGAAGGATAGAGGTAGGCGCCGTAGCGATCCTGGCGCAGCCTCTGCATCATGACGTTCTCGAGGAGGTTGCGCGCCCGGTGCTCGAGCAGGGGGGTCCAGGGAATAGAGTCGGCGGCCATCTGCTCGACGAGCGTCTTGTCGATGTAGGTGCGCAGGAAGCGACGGGCCGAAGCGCTGTCCGGCCCGTACCCGGAGTCCCTCTGCGTCAGGATCTCGCCGAAGGCGCGCTGGAACTCGCCCAGGCGGATGGCTCCCGGGCCGACCTCGACGAGCACGGGATCGCGCTCTCCGGCGCACCCCCCGAGGAGCAGGAGAACCAGAACCCATCCCCACCCGGTCCGACGACCCTTCATGCCGTGCCCCCATCTCCGCGGCCGCAGGCGGCCTGGCCCGCTTGGAAC
>VGIY01000153.1 GCA_016867695.1 Candidatus Eiseniibacteriota bacterium
GGGCCGAGATCGAGGGCGAGATGGGCGACGCCCACGTCGGGCTGCAGGCGCGGCTCATGTCGCAGGCGCTGCGCAAGCTCACCGGCTCGATCAGCAAGTCGCGGACGACGGTCATCTTCATCAACCAGATCCGGATGAAGATCGGCGTCATGTTCGGCAACCCGGAGACGACGAGCGGGGGCAACGCGCTCAAGTTCTACGCCTCGCTGCGGCTGGACATCCGCAAGGTCGCCTCGATCAAGGAGCGCGAGGAGGTCGTCGGCAACCGCACCCGCGTGCGGGTGGTCAAGAACAAGGTCGCCCCCCCCTTCCGCGCCGCCGAGTTCGACATCATGTTCGACGAGGGCCTGTCGCGCACCGGCGAGCTGATCGACCTGGGCATCGACCAGGGGATCCTCGAGCGGGCGGGCACCTGGATCTCCTACGGGAGCGACAGGCTGGGACAGGGGCGGGAGAACGCGCGGCGCACGCTGCGCGAGAACGCCGATCTGGCCGAGCGCCTCGAGCGCGAGGTGCGGGCGAAGCTGGGCCTGGTGGCCGGGGAGACGGCCGCCGGCGCCTCCGCCTCGCCCGAAGGCGCGCGCGCATCCGCGGCCGGCGCATCCGGCGCGGGCCACGCGGCGGCGCGTCCGGTTGCGGGCGCGGCCGCGGCGCGGATTCCCGCCGCCGCGGCGCGCTCGGCTGCGCCCTCCCGCGGAGGCCCCGCCGCCCCGGCGCGCAAGCGCGAGGGGGGGGAGGAGCGCGCGCGGTGAGTCGGCCGGCGGATGGCGGGGGGGATCTCCCCCGCGACCCGCCGGAGCGGGACGAGCGCGCCGCGCTCCTGCGGCGCGACGCCTTGCGCTTCCTGCGCGTGCGCGAGCGGACGCGCCGCGAGGTGCGCGAGCACCTGGCCAGGCGGGGTCACCCCGCCGCGCTGATCCGCCAGGCCCTGGAGGAGCTGCGCGAGGCGGGCTTCGTCGACGATCGACGCTTCGCCGAGGTCTACCTGCGCGATCGCAGGCGGCTGCGGCCGATGAGCCGCGCGGCGGCGCTGCGCGAGCTGGCCGGCAGGGGCGTGGCGCGCGCCGTCGCCGCCGAGGCGCTGGACGAGGCCGACCCGCCCTGGGACGACCTGGAGCTGGCCGAGGGGCTGCTCGCCCGCAGGTGGGCGCGCTGGCCGGCCGACCAGCGCCGCGCGCGGGCGGTGCGCCTGCTGCGCGGGCGCGGCTTCGGGGCGGCGGCGATCCGTGCGGCGCTGGCGGCGCGGGCGGGGGAGGAGGGGTCGTGGGCGTGAGGAGCGGGGCATGACGGCCAACGAGATCCGCCGGCGCTTCGTCGAGTTCTATCTCGCCAGGGATCACAAGCTCGTGCCCAGCGCGCCGCTCGTCCCGCAGGGCGATCCGACGCTGCTCTTCACCTCGGCCGGCATGGTGCAGTTCAAACAGTACTACTCCGGCGCCGCGGCGCTCCCCTTCCGCCGCGCCGTCAGCGTGCAGAAGTGCCTGCGCGTCACCGACATCGAGGATGTCGGCCGGACCCCGCGGCACGACACCTTCTTCGAGATGCTCGGCCACTTCTCCTTCGGCGACTACTTCAAGCGCGAGGCGATCGCCTGGAACTGGGAGTTCTTCACCGGCGTGCTGGGGCTGGCGCCCGAGCGGCTCACCGCGTCGGTCTTCCAGGAGGACGACGAGGCCTACGAGATCTGGCGCCGCTCGATCGGGCTGCCGCCGGAGAGGATCGTGCGCCTGGGGGCCAAGGACAACTTCTGGGGCCCGGCGGGCGACACGGGCGCCTGCGGCCCCTGCTCGGAGCTCTACTTCGATCTCGGGCCCGAGCTCGACCCGAACCCGGACGCCCGCCCCGGGGACGAGACGAACCGCTTCGTCGAGGTGGGCAACTTCGTCTTCCCGCAGTTCGACCGCCAGAAGGACGGGACCGACCTGCCGCTCAAGAACCGGGGCATCGACACCGGCATCGGGCTCGAGCGCCTGGCGATGGTCTGCCAGGGACAGACGACGATCTTCCGCACCGATCTCTTCTGGCCGCTGATCGCCGAGGCGGGCCGGCTCTGCCAGGTCGACTACGCGGGCCACGAGGTCGCGCTGCACATCATCGCCGACCATGCCCGGGCGCTCACCTTCGCGCTCGGCGAGGGGATCCTGCCGGCGAACGAGGGCCGCGGCTACGTCATCCGCCGCCTGATCCGCCGGGCGGCGGTCCAGGCCTACCAGCTCGGCCGGCGCGAGCCGCTGCTGCACCGGCTGGTCGACCCGGTGGTAGCGATGATGCGCGAGACCTATCCCGAGGTCGAGGAGGGGCGGGAGCGCGCCGCCCTGGCGCTGCGCGCCGAGGAGGAGCGCTTCGGCGAGACGCTCGCCCAGGCCATGGGCAGGTTCGACGGGTTGCTCGCCGAGCTCGGCCGCGCGGGCGCGACCGAGGTCCCCGGCCCCGAGGCCTTCCTGCTCCACGACACCTACGGGATGCCGATCGAGCTGGTCGCCGAGCTCGCCGCGGGTCGCGGCTGGGCGGTCGACCGGGCCGGCTTCGAGCGCTGCCTGGCGCAGCAGAAGGAGCGGTCGCGCGCGGCGGCGAGCTTCTCGGCGGCGGGCGAGGCGCTCGCCTGGCAGCGCGTGGGCGGGGAGGCCCACTCCGAGTTCGTCGGCTACGATAGCGAGAGCGCTCCGGCAAGCGTCGTGCGCTTCGCCCCGGCTGCCGGAGAGCCGGCGCGCGCCTGGGTGGTCCTCGACCGCACCCCCTTCTACGGCGCCTCCGGCGGGCAGGTGGGCGACACCGGCCTGCTGCGCAGCGGCGGGACGGTGCTGGAAGTCCTCGACGCCCAGCGCGCCGACGCGGAGATCCGCCACCTCGTGGGGTTGGAGACGCCGGGCGCCGCCGACCTGCTGGGCGAGGCGGGACGCGCCTGGGAGGCCGAGATCGACCGCGACCGCCGCGCGCAGATCCGCCGGCACCACACGGCGACGCACCTGCTGCACGCGGCTCTGCGCCGGGTGCTCGGCCGGCACGTGGCCCAGGCCGGCTCGCTCGTCTCGCCCGAGCGGCTGCGCTTCGACTTCACCCACTTCTCGGCCCTGACGCCCGAGGAGCGCGAGGAGGTCGAGCGGGGCGTCAACGAGGCGGTCGTCGCCGACCACCCGGTGGAGATCCGTTTTTCGACCCGCGACGAGGCGCTGGCCGACGGCGCCGTCGCCCTCTTCGGCGAGAAGTACGACGCCGATCGCGTGCGCCGCGTGCGCGTGGCGGGCGTCTCCGAGGAGCTCTGCGGCGGCACGCACGTCTCCCGCACCGGCGAGATCGGCCTGCTGCTCATTCTCGAGGAGGGCGCCGTCGCCGCCGGCACGCGGCGCATCGAGGCCGTCTGCGGCCCGGCGGCGTTGGCCGTGCTGCAGGGCATGCGCCGCGACGTCGGGCATCTGCGCCGGCTGCTGGGCACGACGCTCGAGGGGGCCCCCGAGAAGGTCGAGCAGCTCCTGGCAGAGGGCGCCCGGCTGCGCAAGGAGCTCGCCCGGGCGCGCAGCGGCGAGGGCGCCGGCCGGCTCGACGAGCTGCTGGCTGGGGCCGAGGCCCACGGCGGCCGGCGCGCCGTCGTCGGCGAGGTGGCCGCGGACTCCGTCGAGGCGCTGCGCGAGATCGGCGACCGGGTGCGCCGGCAGTTGGGCAGCGGCGGCGGGCTCCTGGCCGCGCGGATCGGCGGCAAGACGGCGCTGCTGGCGCTGGCGACCGACGACCTGGTGGAGGCCGGCGCGCTGCGGGCCGACGAGCTGCTGCGCGCCGCGGCGGCCGTGGCCGGGGGGAGCGGAGGGGGCAAGCCCCACATGGCGCTCGGAGGCGTGCGCGACCCGCAGCGGCTGGGCGAGGTGCTGGACGAGGCGCGCCGGCTGCTGTCGGCGGCGCTGGAGCGGGCATGAGGATCCTGGTCACCGGCGCGGGCGGCCAGTTGGGGGAGGCGCTGCGGCGGGTGCTCGAGCCGCGCCACGCGGTGGTCTGGACCGACCGCGAGGAGCTCGACGTGCGGGACCTCGAGGCGATGCGCGACTGCGCCCGTGCCGAGCGACCCGAGGCGATCCTGCACCTGGCCGCGGTCACCCAGGTCGACGCCTGCGAGAGCGCGCCGCAGATGACCTTCGAGGTCAACGCCCTGGGCGCGCGCTACGCGGCGCTGGCGGCGCGCGAGTGCGGCGCGCGCCTGCTCTTCACCTCGACCGACTATGTCTTCGACGGCGAGCAGGAGCGGCCCTACGCCGAGTACGACACGCCCCGGCCGCTCAACGTCTACGGCTGGTCGAAGCTCCACGGCGAGCGGGCGATCGAGGCGCTGACCGAGCGGCACTTCATCGTGCGCACCTCGGGTCTCTTCGGGGCCGGACGGCCCTGCTTCCCCGAGGCGATCCTGCGAGCGGCGGCGGAGAGGGGATCGGTGCGCGTGGTCGGCGACCAGGTCTGCCGCCCGACCTTCGTGGCGCATCTGGCCGAGGCGATCGGCGCCCTGATCGAGACCGAGGACTACGGCCGCTATCACGTCGCCTCGGCCGGGGCGACGAGCTGGCACGCCTTCGCGCGGGAGATCCTGGACGCGGCGGGGATGCGCCGGGTGCGCGCCGAGGCGATCACCAGCGCCGAGCTGGCGCGGCCGGCGGCGCGGCCGGCGCGCAGCGTGCTCGACACGCGCGCCTACGAGCTGACTCGCGGCCGCGCGCTGCCGCACCGGCGCGACGGGCTGGCCGAGTTCCTCGCCCAGCGCCGGAGCTGAGCGGAGGCGGGCGTGCGCGGAGCCTGGATCCAGGAGTGGCGGCCGGGGCAGTGGAGCAAGAACCTGGTCGTGCTGGCGGGGGTGGCCTTCGCCCACCAGTTCACCCTCCCTGAGCAGCTCCTGCGCGCCGGCGGGGCCTTCGCCGCCTTCTGCCTGCTCTCTTCGGCGAGCTACGTCTTCAACGACCTGCTCGACATCGAGCGCGACCGGCTCCACCCGCTCAAGCGCCTGCGCCCGCTGGCCGCCGGTCTTGTCCCGGTCGCCGGCGCGTGGGCCATGTCGCTGGCGCTGGCCGCCGGGGGGCTCGCCCTGGCCTGGTGGATCGCCCCCCGCCTGGCGCTCGTCGCCGCGGGCTATCTGGGGCTCCAGATCGCCTACACGCTGCTCCTCAAGCGCTGGGTGCTCGTGGACGTCATGGCCATCGCCCTCGGCTTCGTGCTGCGCGCGGTGGCGGGGATCCAGGCCCTCGAGCCGCTGCCCGAGCTCTCTCCCTGGCTGCTCGTCTGCACCTTCTTCCTCGCCCTCTTCCTGGCCGTGGCCAAGCGCCGGCACGAGCGGGTGACGCTGGCGGGCGGCGCCGAGCACCACCGGGCGACGCTGGCGCGCTACCCGCCGGAGCTGCTCGATCAGCTCGTCTCCGTGGTCGCGGGCGCGACGATCCTGGCCTACGCGCTCTACACGATCTCCCCGGCGACGACGCAGCACGCCGCCTCGGGGCGGATGGTGCTGACGATCCCCTTCGTGGTCTACGGCGTCTTCCGCTACCTCTACCTCGTCTACCACGCCGGCCGGGGCGGGGCTCCCGCCGAGCTGCTGATCAAGGACCTGCCCCTGCTCGTCAACGTGGCCCTGTGGGGCGCGGCGATCCTGCTGATTCTCTACCTCTAGGCGCGCGGCCGGGAGGCGGCCCGATGACCAGACGGTTCCTCTCGTACGCCAAGTTCAACGTCTACCTGGCCGTGCTCGGCCGGCGCGCCGACGGCTACCACGAGCTGGACACGCTGCTGCAGGCGCTCAGCCTCGCCGACACGCTGACGTTCACGGCGACGGAGGGGACGCGGATCGAGGTCTCCTGCGACGACCCGCGCGTGCCCGCGGACGGGGACAACCTCGTCGGGCGGGCGCTCGCGCTGCTGCGCGAGCGCCACGGCGTGCGCCGGGGCATGCGCGTCCAGATCGCCAAGCGCATCCCTCCCCAGGCGGGACTGGGCGGGGGCAGCGGCAACGCCGCCTGCGCACTGGCGGCCGCCAACCTGATCTGGCGCCTCGATCTCCCGGAGGAGGCGCTGGAGCGCCTGGCCGCCGAGATCGGATCGGATGCGGCCTTCTTCATCCGCGGCGGAGCGCAGCGGGGACGCGGGCGGGGCGAGCGGCTCGCGCCGACGGAGGCGCTGCCCGACTCGCGCTGGATCGTCGTCAAGCCCCCGTGGGGGCTCGAGACGGGGCTCGTTTACCGCGGCCTGAGGGCGGTGTTGACTCCCCCGCAGGAGCGCATTAGGATGGTATTAGAGCAAGTAGCGAAGCGCGACCCGGCCAGCGTCGCCCGATCCATGTTCAACGACCTGGAGAGCGCGGCGCGGGGCGTGAAGCCCGAGGTCGGCGAGGTGCGGGCCTGGATGGCCGATCAGGGCCTGGACGGTGCGGTGCTCGCGGGCAGCGGTTCGGCGTGGG
>VGIY01000154.1 GCA_016867695.1 Candidatus Eiseniibacteriota bacterium
GGGGCAGCCGATCGGGACGATGGTCACGCTGCGCGGGGCGCGGATGTACGAGTTCCTCGACCGCCTGATCAGCGTCGCCATCCCGCGCATCCGCGACTTCCGCGGGCTGCCGCCGAAGTCGTTCGACGGCCGCGGCAACTACAGCTTCGGGATCAAGGAGCAGATCATCTTCCCGGAGATCAAGTACGACAAGGTCGAGAAGATCCGCGGCATGGACGTGACGATCGTCACCTCCGCCGAGACCGACGAGGAAGGGTTCGAGCTGCTCAAGGCGATGCGCGTGCCTTTCCGCGAGCGCTAGGGAGGAGAGCCAGTCGTGGCCAAGAAGTCGCTGGTCGAGAAGTGCAAGCGGACGCCCAAGTTCAAGGTCCGCCGCTACAATCGTTGCCGCCGCTGCGGGCGGCCGCGGGCCTTTCTGCGGCGGTTCGGGATGTGCCGCATCTGCGTGCGCGAGCTGGCCAGCCGCGGGGAGCTTCCCGGCGTGGTCAAGGCCAGCTGGTAGGACGGCGCCCGATGGGGCCGACGAGGGGACTGATCTTCAAAGGGAGAGCACACGCATGAGTGTGAGCGACCCGATTGCCGACTTCCTGACCCGCATCCGCAACGCCAGCCGGGCCAAGCATCGCCGGGTGGAGGCGCCCGCCTCGCGGCTGTCCGAGGAGATCGCCAAGCTGCTCCATCGCGAGGGCTACATCGAGGGTGTCGCGCGCATGGAGGACGGGAAGCAGGGAGTGCTGCGCATGCAGCTTCGCTACGACCGGTCGGACGGGACGCCGGTCATCGAGGGCCTGGAGCGCGTCAGCACGCCGGGCCGGCGCGTCTACATCGGCGCCCGGGAGATCCCCCGCGTGCGGGGCGGCCTGGGGACGGCGATCCTCTCCACTCCCCGCGGCGTGATGACCGACCGGGAGGCCCGCCAGGCGGGCGTCGGCGGCGAGCTGGTCGCGCGGGTCTGGTAGGACGCAGCGCGGGGGCGTCCCCGCGGAGGAAGGGAAACGATGTCGCGTATCGGCAAGAGACCGATTCCGGTCCCGGAGGGCGTCGACGTCCGCATCGACGGCCAGCGGGTGAGGGTCGCCTGCCAGAAGAAGGAGCTCTTCTGGGATGTCGTCCCGGAGCTGCAGGTGGAGCTCGCCGACGGCGTGCTGCGGGTGCTCAATCCGCGCCCGACGCAGCGGACGAACAGCCTGTGGGGCACGACCCGCACGCTGCTCGACAACATGGTCACCGGCGTGCGGCACGGCTTCACCCGCTCGCTGGAGATCGTCGGCACCGGGTACCGGGTCACGCTCCAGGGCAGGAAGCTGGCCTTCGAGGTCGGCTTCGATCATCCGGTCACCTACCAGGTGCCGGACGACATCGAGGTCGCCGTGACCGAGCGCCCGATGAAGATCAAGCTCACCGGCATCGATCGCCAGCGCGTCGGCCAGGTGGCGGCCGACATCCGGGCCCTGAAGAAGCCCGAGCCCTACCACGGCAAGGGCATCCGCTACGAGAACGAGCAGGTGCGCAAGAAGGCGGGCAAGTCGGGCGCGAAGTAGGCAGCAAGGAGTGGGGACCATGAAGTCCGTTTCGAAGGAGCGCCGAGAGAGCCGCTTGAAGCGGCACGACCGGATCCGCCGCCGCGTGAGCGGCACCGAGGCGCAGCCGCGGCTCTGCGTGTTCCGCAGCCACGCCCACGTGCACGTCCAGATCGTCGACGACGCGCGCGGCGTGAGCCTGGTCGGCGCCTCGACCCTGAGCCCCGAGCTCAAGGGCGCCCTGGCGGGCAAGAAGAAGACCGAGGCCAGCCACGAGGTGGGGAAACTGGTCGCCGCCCGGGCGCTGGCCAAGGGCATCAAGCGGGTCCGCTTCGACCGAGGCGGATACATCTATCACGGCCGGGTCAAGGCCGTGGCCGAGGGCGCCCGCGCCGGGGGGCTGGAGTTCTAGCGCGATGGCGCGCGCCGCCGCGGACGCCGCGGTCGCGCCGTCGGGAGGTGCAGTTTGAGTCGTGAACGCCGAGAGAGGACGGAGCGGTCGGACCGGTCTGAGCGCATGGAGCGCGGCCTGGAGCCCGAACTGGTCGACCGGTTGATCCACATCAACCGCGTCGCCAAGGTGGTCAAGGGGGGCCGGCGATTCAGCTTCAACGCCATCGTCGCGGTCGGCAACCGCGCCGGACTGGTCGGCGTCGGCCTGGGCAAGGCCAACGAAGTCTCCGAGGCCATCCGCAAAGCCACGGACGCCGCGCGCAAGTCGGTCTTCGAGGTCCCCCTGCGGCGCGCCACGCTGCCGCACGAGGTGAACTGCAACTTCGGCGCCGCCCAGGTGCTGATGAAGCCCGCGTCGCCGGGGACCGGCGTGATCGCCGGCAGCGCCGTGCGCGCGGTGCTCGAGGTGGCCGGGGTCCAGGACGTGCTGACCAAGAGCCTGGGCTCGAGCAACCCCCACAACCTGGTCAAGGCGACGATCAAGGGCCTGCAGAGCCTGCGCAGCGCCTCGACCGTGGCCCGGCGCCGCGGGCGCGGCGTGCGCGACGTGTTCGGTTCGCCGGGAGGAGGGAGCAGCCGTGAAGCTCAAGATCACGCAGGTGCGTAGCACGATCAACCGCATCGAGAAGCAGAAGCGGACGATTCGCGCGCTGGGGATCCGGCGGATGCAGCAGTCCGTGGTGCACGAGGACACGCCGCAGATCCGCGGCATGATCAAGGTCGTGGAGCACCTGGTGACGGTCGAGGCTCTCGACGAGAGCCGCTAGCCGAGAGACGGGGAGTCGATCATGAAGCTGAACGAGATCAGGCCGGCGCCGGGGGCCGTGCGGGCGCGCAAGCGCCGGGGCTGCGGCACCGGATCGGGCCACGGCGGGACCTCGACGAAGGGGCACAAGGGCATCCAGGCCCGCAGCGGCGGGTCGTCGCGCGACTGGTTCGAGGGCGGCCAGATGCCCCTCCAGCGCCGCCTGCCCAAGCGCGGCTTCCGCAACCACACGCGCCAGCTCTTCCAGGTCGTCAACCTGCGCGACCTGGCGCGCTTCGACGCCGGAAGCCGGGTCACCCCGCAGGAGCTGCGCGAGGCGGGGCTCGTCCGCCGTCCCGCGCTGCCGATCAAGCTGCTGGGCGAAGGCAGCCTCGACCGGGCCCTGACGGTGCGCGTGCACGCCGCCAGCCGGTCGGCGATGGAGAAGATCAGCCAGAGCGGCGGTACAGTGGAGCTGCTGACGCCAACCCAGGCCTAGCCTGAGGAGTCGCTGATGTTCAACAAGATCGAGTCGATGTTCCGGATCCCGGAGCTCAAGCGCCGGATCCTCTACACGATCGGCATGCTGCTCGTGTACCGGCTGGGGGGGCACATCACCACCCCGGGGATCGACGGGGGCGCGCTGTCGGACTGGTTCGCGCAGAACCAGGCGGGGGGGCTGTTCGGCCTCTTCGACCTGTTCGCCGGCGGCAACTTCAGCCGGGCCACGATCTTCGCCCTGGGGATCATGCCCTACATCAGCGCCTCGATCATCCTGCAGCTCTTCGGCGCCGTGATCCCCTACTTCGAGAGGCTGCGCAAGGAGGGCGAGGCGGGGCGCAAGAAGATCACCCAGTTCACCCGCTACGGCACCGTGCTCCTGGCGCTGATCCAGTCCTACGGGATCAGCATCTACATGCTCAACATGGCCGGGCAGATCCCGGGGCTGATCTCGATGAACCCCTTCGCCTTCCAGATGCTGACGATGCTCAGCCTGACGGCCGGGACGGTCTTCGTCATGTGGCTGGGCGAGCAGATCACCGAGCGCGGCATCGGCAACGGCATCTCGCTGGTCATCTTCATCGGCATCGTGGCGCAGTTCCCCCTGGAGCTGCTCCAGACCTGGCGGCTCGTCCGGGCGGGCGACATCAACCTGCTCTTCCTGATCATCCTGATCCTGGGCATGGTCGCCGTCACGGCGGTCGTCGTCATGTTCACCCAGGCCCAGCGCAAGATCCCGGTGCAGTATCCCAAGCGGGTGATCGGGCGCAAGATGGTCGGCGGGACCAGCACCCACATCCCGCTGAGGCCCAATACGGCGGGGGTGATTCCGATCATCTTCGCCCAGTCGATCATCGTCTTCCCGAGCACGCTGGGCAGCTTCTTCTCCGACAGCGCGATCGTGATGAAGCTCAATGAGATCTTCAATCCGGGCCAGCCGCTCTACATGATCATCTACGCCCTGATGATCATCTTCTTCGCCTACTTCTACACGGCGATCGTGCTCAACCCGGTCGACCTGGCGGAGAACATGAAGAAGTACGGCGGCTTCGTGCCGGGCATCCGCCAGGGGAAGCCGACGGCCAACTACATCGACCGGATCCTGACCCGGATCACCTTCCCGGGGGCCATCTACCTGGCGGCGATCGCGGTGCTGCCCGACATCCTGATCTACAGAGCCAACATGCCGTTCTACTTCGGCGGCACGAGCCTGTTGATCGTGGTCGGCGTGGCGCTGGACACGCTGCAGCAGATCGAGGGGCACCTGCTGGTGCGCCACTACGACGGGTTCCTGAAGCGGACGCGCCTGCGGGGCGGCAGGCGGATGTAGCGGGCGAGGCGGGGGGCGCCGGAGAGAGAGACGAGTCGCCCCCTGGGCGGCGAGGCGAGGGGCGGAGGCATGCGGTTGGTGCTGATCGGGGCGCCGGGTTGCGGCAAGGGCACGCACAGCGCCTGGATCGTGGAAGCGCGGGGGATCCCGCAGATCTCGACCGGGGACATCCTCCGGGCGGCGGTCGCCGCGGGCGCCCCGCTGGGGCGCGAGGCCAAGGGGCACATGGACGCCGGCCGGCTCGTGCCGGACGACCTGATCCTGGGCCTGATGCGCGAGCGGCTGGCCCGGCCGGACGCGGGCCAGGGGTTCATCCTGGACGGGTTCCCGCGCACGATCCCGCAGGCCGAGGGCCTGGACCGGCTGCTGGAGGAGCGCGGCGAGAAGCTCGACAAGGTCGTCAAGATCGAGGTCGCCCGCGACGAGCTCGTCCGCCGGCTGACCAGCCGGAGGGTCTGCCCGGGCTGCAACGCGGTCTACAACCTGAGCTTCCGCCCGCCGCGCGCAGAGGGCGTGTGCGACGCCTGCGGCGGCCCGGTCGTGCAGCGCGACGACGACACGGAGACGACGGTCCTGCGGCGCCTCGAGGTCTACGAGGCCCAGACGGCGCCGCTGGTGCGCTACTACGAGGCGCGCGGGCTGCTCGGGGTCGCCGACGGGAACCAGGGGTACGCGGAGGCTCGCGCCCAGATCGAGCGGCTGCTCGGAGCCGCCGGGGACCGATGATCGCGATCCGCCGGCCAGACGAGGTCGAGCGGATCCGCGCCAGCGGGCGCATCGTCGGCGCGGCGCTGCGGTTGGTGCAGGAGATGATCAGGCCCGGGGTGACGACCCGGGAGATCGACGAGGAGGTGGAGCGGTTCATCGTGGCGCAGGAGGCCCGGCCGTCGTTCAAGGGCTATCGCGGCTACCCGGCCAGCGCCTGCATCTCGGTGAACGATGTCGTCGTCCACGGCATCCCCTCGTCGCGGCAGCTCGAGGAGGGCGACATCGTCAGCGTCGACGTGGGCGCCTTCAAGGACGGCTACCACGGGGACGGGGCCTGGACCTTCCCGGTCGGCCGGGTGGACGAGGCCTCGGCCGGGCTGCTGAGGGTGACGCGCGAGGCGCTGGAGGCGGGCATCGCCCGGGCGCGGGCGGGACATCGGCTGGGGGAGATCTCGCACGCGATCCAGCAGCACGTCGAGAGCCACGGCTTCTCGGTGGTGCGCATGCTGGTCGGGCACGGGATCGGCACGCAACTGCACGAGGACCCGCAGGTGCCCAACTTCGGCGGCCGCCGGCAGGGGCCGCTGCTGGCGGCGGGCATGGTCCTGGCGGTGGAGCCGATGGTCAACAGCGGAGGCTTCGAGGTCTATACGGAGCCGGACCAGTGGACCGTGGTGACGCGGGACCACTCGCGGTCGGCGCATTTCGAACATACGATCGCGGTCACGGAGAACGGACCCGACATCCTGACCCTGCCGGGGCCCGGATCGGGCGCGTGACGCGGAGGGGGCCGTCATGAAGGTGAGATCTTCGGTCAAGAAGATCTGCGAGCATTGCAAGATCGTCCGCCGCAACGGCGTCGTGCGGGTGATCTGCAAGAAGAACCCCAGGCACAAGCAGCGCCAGGGGTAGCGAAGCGGACCGCCTCCCCGCCGGCGACGGCCGGGGCGGGAGCGGTCGTGATGAGGAGGACTGACCTTGGCTCGTATCGCCGGAGTCGATCTGCCGAACGACAAGAGGATCGAGGCGGCGCTGACCTACATCTTCGGCATCGGGTTCTCGACCTCGCGCCGGATTCTCAAGGCG
>VGIY01000155.1 GCA_016867695.1 Candidatus Eiseniibacteriota bacterium
CGTCGTCGGCCGCCCCACGACCCATCCGCCCCGGCGGCCGCGCTCCCGGTCGATGATCCTGTGCCGGGATGTTGCCAGATGCGTGCCAGGACGGCCGGGTCGAAGATAGCCAACGGCAAACGACTGCTCATCAATGAGTTACGGGTGGCGATCTGAAGACGGGGAGCGCCCCCGCGAGGCTCGAAATGTCCCGGCAGGTACGGCACCGGACAGTGAGGGACGCGCCGCTCGGCGCCGGCACGAATCAAGGCGGCGGCCGCCCGTGCCCCGAAGCGTCGCCTGGCCCCGGCAGGCGTCCGTTCAACGCAGCAGCACGAGCCGGCGAAGCGCGGTCCGTTCCCCCACCTCCATCCGCAGCATGTAGAAGCCGCTCTCGAGCAGGCGGCCGCGCTCGTCGCGCCCGTCCCACTCGATCGACTGGGGCCCGGGAGGCCGGAGACCGTCGAGGATCTTCGCCGCCCGACGCCCGGAGACGTCGTAGAGGTCGAGGCGCACCCTGTCCCCCGGCTCGGGAAGGCCGAAGCTGAGCGTGATCCGCCCTCCGCTCGGTCCCCAGGGGCATGGATTCGGCGACGGCCGCGCCAGGAAGAAGCGCGCCGCCCTGCCCGCCGCCTTGATTCGCACCGGCGCCGAGTCGTGGCGCGACCCGTCGGGCAGGAAGGCCGAAACGAGATACTCGTAGAGCTCTCCGGCGCGAGCCGAGGCGTCGAGGTAGGCGACCTCCCCGCTGCCGGTCAACGGACGCTGCGCGTTGAGGATCTCGAACTCGCTGCCGGGCACCTCGGGAGAGCGGCGGTAGACGAAGAAGCCGGCGCCCCGCAGCGCTGCCGGCACATCCCAGCGCAGCTCCACGCCCCCCGGCGAGTCCAGGGCGGCGAGGGCGAGCGCGACGGCGGGCGTGCCGTCGAAGCGCGCGGCGACGCCGCAAGGCCGCTCGAAGGGCGCTCCGCTGGCGTAGACCCAGCAGGTCGAGCCGCCGCGCAAGAAGCGCAGGACGCTCCCCGTCGGCGCCGGAAGAGCGAGCGGATTGGCCTCGGCGTCCACGCAGAGCACTCGCTCCCCCGCGTCGAGGACCATGCGGAAGGGGTTGCGGGTCTTCGAGCACTGGGAAAAGAAGGCGGGCGCCGACGAGCCCGGCGCGATCGTGTAGATCGTGCCCCCCAGCGCGCCCTGCGAGTCCATGACATAGAGGGTCCCATCCGGCCCCACGGTCGCGCAGCGGGGGCTGGCGAGCTGGCCTCCCGAGGCCACCACCGTCACCGCTCCGGTCAGGGGATCGACCGCGAACACGCCGCCGGGATAGGAGGGCGTGCCGTTGCCGGAGTCGATGATGTAGAGCGCGCCCGTGGCCTGATCGAGCGCCAGATCCCGCGGGTTCCAGAAGCGCTGGTCGGAGGCGAAGGGCGCGCCCTCCCCCGTCCGCAGGTCGATACGGTAGAGGGCGCCCGGGCCCTCGCCCCCCGGCCGCAGCCCGAACGGGTCGGCGTCGGCGTCGAGCAGGTAGGCGGTGAAGCTGTCGGCGGCGGCCACGGCGTTCGGGAACCTCATGCTCGGATGACGGAAGAGCGTGACCACCTCCCCGGTGCGCGTGCTGCCGCGGAAGAGCGTGCCGGTGCCCGCGCCGCTGGGGCGCGCCTGGGCGTCGGCGATCAGCAGCTCGGCCGCGCTGCCGGGGACGAAGGCCACGGCGATCGGAGCGCGCAGCAGCGGACTGGCCAGCACGGGCGCGACGCGGTGCGTGTGCAGCTCGGCGCGGAAGATGCCCCCCGAGACGCCGGGCCGGGCGTCGGCCCAGGCGTCGCTGAGGACGAGCTCGCCGTTGGCCGCGGCGTTCGAGATGTAGAAGGTCAGCGTGTCGCCCGCCGCCGTCCCGAAGGTCCCCGAGGCCGAGGCGAACTGGTCGGCCCAGACGGGCAGTCCCGGCAGCAGCGTCACCAGGGCGTCGTACTCGATGCGCACGCTGTCGGCGGGGCCCAGCGATCCGGTCCAGCGCAGGCCCTCCCCGTCCACCAGGAGCAAGCCCCTCGAAGCCGAGCCGGAGCCGGTCACGAACTCCAGCGTCGCGCTGCCCGTCACCTCGATCTCCACCCGGCTCTGCTGGAACGGAGAGGGGTTGTCGAGCACGAGCTCGCAGCGCACCTGCTCCCCGGAGGCGCGATGGAGGCGCGCCGGCTCCGCGACGGGCTGCCAGCGGACGAAGCGGACCTCGGGGCGGGGCACCGAGGCGAGCGCCTCGAAACGGTAGGCCGCCTCGCTCTGGACGAAGGCGCCCAGCTCGCCGCGCTCGAGGTCGACGGCGAACACCGCCCCGCGTTGCGCCGATCCGGGCGGATAGGCGGTGGAGTCGGCGAGCAGGATCCTCCCGTCGCCGAGGTCGAGCATGCGCGTCGGCGTGCCCAGGTAGGGCGAGAACACCAGGTCGGTGAGCGCGCCCGTGGCGGTGTTGAGCCTGCGGATCCCGGTGAGCCCGCCCGAGTAGTACCCCGGGTCGGTCAGGACGAGCCCCCGGCCGGGCACCCAGAGGAGGGCGGCCGGATCGACGAACTGCTCCGCGGCGTAGGTGCCGACGACCGCGCCGGTGACCGGATCGACGGCGAAGATCGCCCCGGTGTTCTCCATTGGAAGACCCTGGGGATTGGCCGCGCGATCGGCGATCCAGAGCAGGCCGCCGTCGTCGACGGCCAGGTCGGCGGGATCGCGGAAGAGCTCCGAGCAGGCGACGAGCGACGGCTCTCCCCCCGCGGCGCCGACGCGCAGGATCGCCCCGCGGCCCTCGCCGGGGCAGGGCTGCGCGGCGCGATCAAGGATGTACCAGCCTCCCGACGGATCGGGCACCAGGCGCACCGGATCGACCATTCGCGCGCCCGCGGCGAAGGTGCGCACCGTGTTGTTGTCGGCGTTCAGCTCGAGCAGCGCGCCGGTGTCCCCCCCCAGGCCGCGCGGGTCGGCGTCGCGGTCGAGCACCAGGATCCGGTTGGGGGCCGTGGCGAGGATGTCCGCGGGACGCACGAAGGCGGTCTGCGAGCGGAAGGGCACCATCGTCCCCGCGGCGAGGTCGCCGGCGAGGATCGTCCCCTTGTGCAGCGGGTTGAACAGGGCCGCCCGCGGGTCGAGGACGAGGAACTCGTCGCCGGTGAGCGGGCCGACGACCATCAGCGAGCCGGTCGCCGGCGCCGCCGCCTCGCCCCCCAGCAGCGTGACCTCGACCTCCGCACGCGCGCCGTGCGCCGCCAGGGGGCTGACCCGGAAGCCGATCTCGATCGTCTGCGGATCGAGGTAGCGCAGGTCGCCCGCCCACTCGACCGTGGCGAACGAGGGATTGGCGTGCACGCTGCCGCGCGTCGCGGAGAAGTACTCGGGCGCGAGGATGCTCGCGTAGCGCACGGTGGCCCCCGCCGCCAGCCCCGGCGTCGGCGTGCGGTTGTCGAGCTGCGCGCGCACGCGCACGAGATCACCGGGCCGCAGGTCGCCGCCGTTCGTGTCGAGCATCTCCAGGCCGCTGCAGACGAGCCGCGGGGGGCGATAGCAGTCGGCCCGCGTCGGCTCGCGCAGATCGGCGTGGAGGCTCTGGGCGACGAAGGATCCGGCGCCCGGAGCGCTGCGATCGAAGCGGATCAGCCCCCCCCGGCCCATCGAGGCGTTCGCTTCGCGGTCGCAGATCATGAAGCGGTCGGGCGCCGTGGCCACTATCCCGGTCGGCTTCTTGAGCAGGTCCAGCCCGGGCACGCCGACCAGGCGGACGAAGACCGGCCCCTGGCCCTCGGGGCGACGCACCCAGAAGAACCGCGGCCCGCCCGGGGAGCCGTCGGCCCGGTCGATCAGGTAGATCGAGCGGTCCTCGTCGACCAGCGCCGTGTAGGGATCGATGAGCTGGCCGGGCACCGTGTGGATGGCGATCCGGTTCCCCGCCTCGTTCAGCTCGAAGAGGCCTCCCGAGCGGTAGGCGCCGGCCAGGAAGTCGGTCTCGACGACCAGGTAGCGTCCGTTGCCGTCGAGGCAGATGTCGACCGGGTTGGGGAAGGAGTCGGCATCGGCCGCCGTGTAGAAGACCTCGACCCCGCCGCCGAACGGATCGATGCGGTAGACGACTCCGGGAATCGCGGCGACCGCCTTCGGGTCGACGACCCGCAGCGCCCCGTCGTGGCCGACGACGAGCGCGCGCGTGTAGATGGTCAGCGGCGCGCCCTGGTGGACGACGCGTGTCGCCCGGGTGACGGGGTCGACCGCCAGGATCGTGGCCGTGCCCGCGGCGCCGGTGTCGAGCACGTAGAGCGTGCCGTCGGGGGCGAAGGCGACATCGACCGGGCGGGGGGCGGTCCCGGGAGCCTCGTAGGCGAACTCCACCGGCGTGCGACCGTCGGCGGCGAGCGTGAAGAGCCGCGGCGCGGGCGGGCGGCTGAGCGCCCCGTCCACGTAGACGGTCAATCCGGGCACGAGCGCGCCGCTGACGCTGCGCGAGAAGAGCTGCGTGCGATCGACGAGCCCGCCGCTCAGCCGCACCGGGATCTCGTACTCGGTCCCGTCGGTCGCCTCCCCGGGCACGCGCAGATCGACGCTCAGGGCGACCTCCTCGCCGAGGCCGAGCGTGGCGCTCCAGCGGAAGAGCCGGGCGGAGGGATCGTAGGCGACGGAGCCGCGCTCGTACGCCGCGGTGCCGAGGAGGCAGTCGAGGGGGCCGAGGTCGATCGTCAGGTCGAGCGGCCCGGGAGCCGTCGGGCCGCCGGCGCGCAGCGTGGCGTCGAAACGCAGCCGGTCGCCCGGCCTGAGGCTTCCTCCGTTCGCGTCGGTGAGCTCGAGGCTGCTGGCGTCGAGGTCGGGGCCGTCGTAGAGCTCGATGGAGGTCAGCGTGCGGAAGGTCGAGCTGATCACGGCGCCGACGAGCTCTCCGCTGGAGAGGTCGAAGCGGAAGAGGGCGCCGCGCGCGCCCGAGTAGCCGCCCGGGTTGGCCTGCTCGTCCAGGACGAGGATCTCGCTCCCCGGGAGGCGGACGAGATCGGTCGGCTGGACCAGCTCCGGGGCGACGAGCGTGTCGAGGATGCTCATGTCGGCCAGCGCGATGCGGACGATCCCGCCGCGCCTGGGGGGATAGTCGGGGTGGCTGAGGTCGGCGTCCGCGAGCAGCAGCGTGGAGGGATCCTGGAGCGCGATCGAGGAGGGCGCCGTGAAGAGGTGCAGGGAGAGCAGCGACTCCATCGCGTGCGTGCGCGGGTCGACGCGGTAGATCGCGCCGTTGGCGGGCGCCGACCAGCGCATGCGCCCGCGCGGATCGAGCACCAGGATCGTGCCGGCCGCCTCGCGCACCATGCGCAGCGGCGAGACGAAGCGCGCGTCGCTGACGACCAGCGAGAAGGCCTCCCCGTCCGGGTCGTAGTGGAAGAGGGCCCCCTGGTAGCCCTCGGCCAGCGGGTCGGCGAACTGGTCGACGAGGTAGAGCCCGCCATCGCCGTCCGGGGCCATGTCGACGAGGTAGCTGAGCCAGGGGTGCTTCACCTCGACGGCGGGCGCGGTGGGGTCCTGGTAGGCGTCGACCGACCAGAAGCGCGGGCCGTCGCCGACGAAGAGGCGCTTGCCGCGGCCCCAGCAGACCGCCCGCGGCGCGTTGAACTGGCTCGCCCTGGTGAGATTGCGGATCTCGTAGGTCGCCGGGTCGACGCCCATCACCAGCGGCCGGCCGCCGATGCCCAAGTTCTGGCGGTCGAGCAGGAGGACCTCGCCGCCGCGCGGCGGATCGGCCGAGGCGCTCGCGGCCAGGACCGGCGCCAGCGCCAGGGCCAGCGCCATCGGCCGGAGCGCGGCCCGGGCCGCCGCGAGGCCGCTGCGGGCGCGGCTCGTCAGCGGCCGGCAGGATCGTGCAGTAGGGCTCACGCGCATCCCCCTCTCCGCGGGTGGGCGTCGAGACACACGGGGGAATCCTTGGGCAGCGGCGGCGGGGAGTCAAGCGGCCCCGCTCCGCCGGCGCCGCGGCGGGCGGGGATCGCCAGGGGGCTGCCCGCCCCCCGGATCGCCGCGGCGACGCGCCTGGGCGGCGCGCCGCGGCCTACTCACGGTGCGGCGGCAAGGATGGGCGCGCCGGCCCGCGGGGGGGCGGCGCCCGATCGACCGCCTGGGGATCGAATCCGGGCAGGGCCAGGATCTCGATCATCCGGCGCACGAAGCCCGACGACCAGCGCAGGATCTCGTCCGCCTCTGCGGCGCTCGCGCGGGCGTCGCCCTCGTAGACGATGTCCTTCCGGTCCTTGGCGTCGCAGAGCCGGCGGATCTCGTCGCCGGGCAGGCGTCCCGGCTCGACGAGCGTGTGC
>VGIY01000156.1 GCA_016867695.1 Candidatus Eiseniibacteriota bacterium
GCCGGACAGGCCCCCGCCGCGTTCCGCGCGCAGGCCCTCCAGGTGCTCCTGCAGGATCAGCGCGGCGGCCAGCCGGTCGACCTCTCCCGATCGCCCCCCCTTCCCGCGGCGTCCGCCCCGCGACGGCGGAGCGCCCGGGCGGCGCCCGCCGCGCCGCAGGATCTCGCCCGCCTCCCAGCTCGTCAGCCCCTCGTCCTGGAAGACCACCTCGACCCCGGCGGCCCGCTCGAGCTGCGCCCCGACCGCGCGGGCTCGCTCGGCGACCTCGCCCTCGTCGCCGCTCGGCAGGCGCGGCAGGCCGATGACGACGCGCCCGACCGCCCGCTGGCGGATGATCTCCAGCAGGCGATCGACGAGAGCGCGTGCGCCAGACTCGACGGTTTCCAGGGGAGTGGCCAGCGTGCGCCCCGGGTCGCTGAGCGCGACGCCGGTGCGGCGCAGGCCGATGTCGAGACCGAGGATCCTGCCCGTCGCCGCCGTCATGGGGAGCCGTCCGTCCCGTCGCCGGCTCAGGAGCCGCGCTTCAGCCTCTTGGTGAGCACGACCGTGCAGCCCCGCCGCGGGAGCATCTCGAAGGACACCTCGTCCATCAGGCTCTTCATGATGAAGATCCCCCTGCCGCGCGAGGCCAGCAGGCTGTCGGGCGAGGTCGGATCGGAGCGCAGCACCGCCTCGACGTCGAAGCCGGGCCCCTGGTCGCTCACCCGCACCCGCAGCGCGTCGGCGCCGATCTGGAAGAGGAAGTCGACCGGCAGATCGGCATCGAGGAAGTGGCCATGCTGGATGGCGTTGGTGCCCGCCTCGATCACCGAGTTGGCGATGCTGTTGGCCTCCTCCTCGGGGAACTCCATGTGCTCGGCGATCGCCGACGCGACCTTGTCGACGACGTCGAGGATCTCCAGCCGGCTGGGGATCCGCACCAGGATCTCGTCCGCCCCGATCGCCTCCGCCATCGAACGCCCTCGCCCGCGGCCGGGCCACGCCGGCCGGTCGTTCGCGCCGCGCCGGCCGCGGCCCGGGCCGCTAGGAGGAGAAGCTCTCCAGCGCCTCCTCCACCGACTCGCAGGTGTCGAAGACCGTGTGCAGCTTCGTCACCATGAAGATCTGCCGGATCCGGGCCGAAACGCCGGTCAGCTTCAGCCTGGCGCCCGCGTTCGCCGCGGTCACATGCCCGGCGATGAGGATGCCGAGACCGGTCGAGTTGACCCACGAGACGCCGCTGATGTCGATGACGATCTTGCGCGCGCCCTCCTCGAGCGTCTCGCGGACGATCTGCCGCACCGACTCGGCATCCGGCCCGCCCATGAGCTTCCCCGAGAGGGAGATCACGGCGACATCCTTCTCCATCCGCTTCGTCGTCTTCATCCGGCGCCTCCTGATTCCGTCAAGCGAAGCAGCACCCGCTCCATGTCGGGCGGGACCGGGGCCTCGAACTCCAGCCACTCGCCGTCCGCGGGATGCCGGAAGGCGAGGCGATAGGCGTGCAGCGCCGTGCGTCCGAGCTCGCGCATCAGGGCCTGCGCCCGCCGCCGCTCGGGCGGCGCGAGCCGCCGGGCGAACTCGACCCCGCCGTAGAGGGCATCCGCGAACACCGGGTGCCCCCTGTCGGACAGGTGCACGCGCACCTGGTGGGTCCGCCCGGTGCGCAATACTAGGCGCAGCAGCGTGAGGGTGTCAAACCGCGAAAGCACTTGCCATTGCGTGGCCGCCGGGCGCCCCCCGGGCACGGCCGCCATGCGCTGGCGGTTCCTCGGATCGCGGCCGACGGGCGCCTCGATCACTCCCCGGTCGGGTTCCATCGCCCCCCAGGCCAGCGCGATGTAGGCGCGCTCGGCCGTGTGCCCGGCGATCTGTTCCTGCAGCGAGCGAAAGGCGCGCGCGCTGCGGGCGACGACCATCAGGCCGCTCGTCTCCCGGTCGAGGCGATGGACGATGCCGGGCCGCAGCAGGCCGCCCGGCGCGCGCCAGCCCGGCCAGCGAAGCAGCAGCCCGTGCACCAGCGTGCCCGTCCAGTGCCCCGGGGCGGGATGCACGACCAGACCGGGAGGCTTGTGCAGCACCAGGAGATCGTCGTCCTCGAAGACGGGCAGGAAGTCGACCGCCTCGGGCTCGAGCGGAGGCGCCTCCAGGCCGGCGCCGGCGGGCCAGGTGATCCGCTGGCCCTCGCGCACCGCCTGGCTGGCGCGGCAGGGCGCCTCGTCGACGAGGATGCGCCCCTCCCGGATCAGCTTCTGGATCCGGCTGCGCGAGATCGGAGCCAGCCGCTCGGCCAGGTAGCGGTCGATGCGCGCGCCGTCGGCTTCCTCCTCGACGACGAGCGCCAGTCGCTCCGTGTCGGGGGGGTCAGGCATCGCGGGGCCTCGCCTCCCGCCCCCCCGAGTCCAGCAGCAGGAACCCGATCCCGAGGTAGAGGACGCCGAGGGTGACCCCCATGTCGGCGACGTTGTAGGTCGGCCAGCGGTGCGGGCCGACGCCCATGTCGATGAAGTCGGTCACCCCGCTCAGCCAGAGCCGGTCGAGCAGATTGCCGAGCGCCCCGCCGAAGACGCAGCCGAAGGCGATCAGGCTCCCGGCGAAGACGTGGCGTCGCGAGAGGATCAGGTAGAGGATCATCGCCATGGAGGCGAGGGAGATGACGACGAAGAGCCAGCGGCCGCCATGGAAGAGCCCGAACGCCGCTCCCGGGTTGTGCACCAGCCGCAGCCTGAGCCACTCGCCGAGCAGCGGGACGATCGCCCCGTCGTCCAGCAGGCTCCGGGCGATCGCCTTGCTCGCCTGGTCGGCGAGCAGCACCGCGGCGGCGCTGGCCAGGAAGCGCCTCACGGGCGCCCCGCGCCCGGCGCATCCCCGCGCCGGTCCCGGTCCTCCCGGCAGCCGATGCAGTCCCGCGCATAGGGCAGGGCCTGCAGCCGCTTCGGCTCGATCGGCCGGCGGCAGACCTCGCAGACCCCGAACCCGCCGCCCTTGATCCGCTGCAGCGCATCGTCGATCTCGGAGAGGGTGCGGCTGAGGTTCGCGGCCAGCAGGAAGCTCTGCTCGCGGGCCATCGCGTCGGTGCCCAGGTCGGCCATGTGGTGCGTGTAGGCGGACAGCTCCCCCGAGGACTCGCGCGGCGTGCGCCGGGCCGCGTCGCCCATCTGCCCGTGCTGGCTGGCGAGCTGCTCGCGCTGTTCCAGCAGGAGCTTCTCGAAACGTTCCCGGTCGCGCTTCCTCACCGCGCCCTCCCGGCGTGCAGCAGAACGCGCTCGATGATCCGGTTCAGCGCCGGCTGGGCCCGCGCCGCCACCTCGAGGATGCGCCCGATGTCCGCGGGGCGCAGTGCGTCGGGGAAGCAGAGGTCGGTCACGACGGCCAGGCCCAGGACCTTGAGGCCGGCGTGAACGGCGACCAGGTTCTCGGGCACCATCGACATGCCGACAATGTCGGCCCCGATCGCGCGCAGGAAGCGGTACTCGGCCCGCGTCTCGAGGTTGGGGCCCGGCACGGCGGCGAAGACGCCGCGATGCAGCGCGACGCCCTCCTTCAGCGCGGCGCCCACCGCCAGCTCGACGAGCCCGCGGTCGTAGGGCTCGCTCATGTCGGGGAAGCGCGGCCCGAGCGCGTCGTCGTTGGGGCCGATCAGCGGGTTGTCGCCCATCAGGTTGATGTGATCGACGACGGCGACGATGTCCCCCTCGCGGTAGAGCGGGTGCAGCCCCCCCACCGCGCTGGTCAGGACGAGGGCCTCGGCGCCGAGAGCCCGCATCACGCGCACCGGGAAGGTCACCTCCTGGAGGCTGTAGCCCTCATAGGCGTGCACGCGGCCTTTCATCACGAGCACCGGTCGGCCCGCGAAGGTCCCCTGGATCAGCTCCCCGCGGTGATGGGCGACCGTGGAGACGGGGAAGTGGGGGATCTCGCCGAAGGGCAGGACGCGCGGCCCCTCGATCCGCTCGGCCAGCTGATCGAGGCCCGAGCCCAGGATCATGCCCGCGTAGGGTCGCTCGAAGCCGGCCGCCGTCAGGCGCCGCGCCGCCTCCTCGATCCTCCGCCGCAGGCCCGGCGCCTCGCTCACCGCTTGGCTCTCCCCTCGGCCCCCATCTCGAAGAAGCTCGGCTGCTGGCGGGCGGGGGCGAAGAAGCCCCCGGCGGGAAGCACGCCCTCGGGCGTCTCCTCGCCCTCGGCGACGGCGCCTTCGTCCTCTTCCAGGAGCAGGCGCCGCGGAGCCTCCTCCTCCGCCGCCCGGCGGCACGGCGGGGCGGCCTGCGCGCGCGCCGCCGGCTCCTCCTCCAGCTCCACCGCCCCGCCGACCGGCTGGCCCGCCTCGACGCGCAGCTCGTCGGCGCGCTGGCCGAGCTCGTCGATCACGTTCAGGTCGTCCCGCCGCGCGGTGAGCAGATCGGCCTGGGACTGGAGGAACGACTGCAGGCGCTGGACGAAGAGATCCTTCTGGCGCTGCAGTTCCTGGGTCTCGCGGGAGAGCATGCGCAGCCGCTCCCGCGAGTCGCCGAGGATGCGCTCGGCCCGCAGGCGGGCATCCTCGAGCACCGTCTCCGCCTCGAGGCGCGAGCGCTCGCGCGCCTCCTCCCCCATGCGCTCCGCCGTCAGGAGCGAGTTCTGGAGCGTCTTCTCCATGCCGTAGTAGCGGTTGAGCTGCTCGTTGAGGTGCCGGACCTTCTCGTTGAGCATGCCGTTCTGCTGCAAGAGGCCCTCGTACTCCTCGCCCACCAGCTCGAGGAAGGTCCGCACCTCGTCGGGGTCGAAACCGCGCATGCTCTTGCGGAACGACTGCTTGCGCACATCCATGGGTGTCAGCTTCACGGCCCGCCCTCCCTGGGGTTGCGCTCCCTGCCGGACGCCGGCGGACCGGGTCGGGATCCCGGAGCAGCGGGCCTCGCGGACGAGTCCCGAGCCGACGATAGAAGAAACAGTAGGAGCAACCGCCAGGGCGGGCAACCAGAAAAGCTCCCCCGCCGGCGGCGGCGTCGCTATACTCGCGCGGCTCGGCGACCTCGCCGGCGGGCTGGCGAGACGGTCGCCGGCGCGACGGCCGCCGGGCGGGTCCGGGGGAGGCCTCCCCCTCCGGCGCCGCCCACGCAGGAGACGGACATGGCGCAGACCTTGAACGACCACGACAACCACCGGCGGATCGGGATCAGCTTCACCGAGCACATCGCCGAGTCGCAGCACCGGCTCTCGCCCGCCGCGCGCGGAGAGCTGACCAGTCTCCTGCTCCACCTGATGATCGCCGCGAAGATCATCAGCCGCGAGACGCGCAAGGCGGCGCTGGTGGACGTCCTCGGCCTGACCGGCCGCACGAACATCCAGGGCGAGCTCGTCCAGAAACTGGACGAGTACGCCGACGACATCATCATCCGCAACCTGCGCTTCACCGGACACCTGTGCGCGATGGCCTCCGAGGAGCACGAGGACATCATCCCCATCCCGGAGCGCTACGCCATCGGCAACTACACGCTGACCTTCGATCCCCTCGACGGCTCCTCGAACATCGACGCCGACGTCAGCATCGGCACGATCTTCTCCATCCAGCGTCGCATCAGCGACGGGGCGACCGGCACGCTGCAGGACATCCTGCAGCGCGGGAAGAACCAGGTCTGCGCCGGCTACATCATCTACGGCCCGGGCACGATCATGGTCTACACGACCGGCCACGGCGTGCACGGCTTCACGCTCGACCCGAGCGTCGGCGAGTTCCTCCTCTCCCACCCCGACATCCGCACCCCCGACGAGGGGCGCATCTACAGCGTCAACGAGGGCAACTACTACCGCTGGGACGAGCCGACGCGCGCGCTGATCGACGCCCTGAAGAGCGACCGCAACTACCGCGGCCAGTCCTACTCGGCGCGCTACATCGGCTCCCTGGTCGCCGATTTCCACCGCAACCTGCTCTACGGCGGGATCTTCCTCTACCCGGCCGACAGCAAGAGCCCGAGCGGCAAGCTGCGCCTCCTGCCCGAGGCCAACCCGCTCGCCTTCGTCATCGAGCACGCGGGCGGGCTGGCGACGACCGGCACGCAGCGGATCCTCGACATCGAGCCCAGACGCCTGCACCACCGGGTGCCGCTGATCATCGGCAGCCGCAAGGACGTCGAGTACGCCGAGAGCCACTACCGGGGCCGGGTGCTCGACAACGCGGGAGGCTGAGCGGGGGCGGGCAGGCGCCGGCGCGCTCGGGGGACGCGCCGCGGGTGACACGGCCCATCCCCGCGCGGCGGCGGCTCTTGGCGGAAGGGCGGGCGAAGCAGCGAGGAGCGCCGTGCCACGGGTCTGCCAGCTGATCACCCGCCTCG
>VGIY01000157.1 GCA_016867695.1 Candidatus Eiseniibacteriota bacterium
GGTCCGCTACCACTTCGCCGCCTCGGGAGAGATCACCCACATCGAGTCCAACCCGCCGTGGCCGGCTTCCCTCGATCTGGAAGATCATGTGGAGATCACCTTCGACTACGAGACCCCGGAGCAGGACGGCGTCCTGATCTTCTTCCGCCCCCTGGCGGGGGGAGACCTGGCGCCGGGCTACGGGGCGCACGCGTCGCCCGTCCACCCGATGGGATCCGGCTCCGGCGTGGGGTGGTTCACGATCCTGACGGGCGAGTCCGTCGTCGACGGCATCCGCGTCCAGATGACCAGCCCGACGCAGGAGGTCGTCTTCCACGAGTTCGACTTCCCGGTCGAGTACTTCTTCCAGGCGACCCCGGCGGCGGCCGGCACCTGGGGATGCTTGAAGGCCCGCTTCCGGTAGGAGCCGCCGCGCGGCGCACACTCGCGGCCGCGGGAGCGTCCCCCTATCGCCGCGCCTGGATCAGCACGCGGTCGTCCGGGTTGATCCGCCGCGTTCCCGGCAGGTAGTCGCCGGAGAGCTCGAAGGCTTGGGACCCGGACGCGGCCGACAGCGTCTCGACCAGCAGCAGCAGCCCGATCAAGCCGGCGACGGCCCTCCCGGCGGAGAGGCGGGGGGGCGCCGCGCGGCCCGGTCCGCGCAGCCAGCCAAAGATCGCCGTCATTCCGGCGGCGAGGAGCAGCCAGAAGATCGGCGCGAGCAGCATGCCGAAGCGCGCGTAGCCGAAAAAGGCCAGAATGGCCAGCAGCGTCGCCAGGCCGTGCGCGGCGAGGAAGAGCGCCGCCGCCCTCCGGCGCCGGTCGGCGAGAACGCCGCGCAGGTGCACGATGCCCAGCAGGCAGAGCGCCGCCTGCGCCCAGCGGAAGGCCCGGGCCCTGGGCACGAACTGGTCGACCGGGCGGCGCTCTCCCGTCAAACCGCCCGGCAGATTGCCCTGCAGGTAGCCGAGCGCGAGCGCGTCGAAGGCCAGGTCGAGCTTGCGAGCGAAGAGGGCCAGCGCCCGCGACGGGTTGGCCAGCATCCAGCGCGCGCCGACCGCGTAGCCGTCGACGTAGAGGCGGTGGATCTCCGCGTGGGCCAGGTCGAGCTCGAGCGCCGGCCGGCCGGGGGCCAGCTTCTCGATCAGGCGGGTGTCGAACGCCCCGCTGGCGTGATCATTGTTCGCCGTGGCGAAGTTGAGCGGCCCGCCGGCGGAGACGAGCACCCACTCGGGCAGCGGCCGCGGCAGCCGCTCGGCGTTGGCCCGGTTCACGGCGGCGATGTTGCGGCGGCAGTGGAGCGTCCAGGGCGCGAGGAGGACGAGCGCGCCGAGGAGGAAGAGCGCCGCGGGGAGCAGCGCCCTGCGGCGTCCGAGAAGGAGGGCAACGATCAGGAGCAGCGACATCGTGAGCAGGAACTCGGGGCGCATCAGCGCCGCGGCCCCGGCCAGCAGGCCGAGAACCCCCGCCATCGCCGGCAGGCCCGGGCCGGCCGCCAATCTCGGGGCCCTCGCCCCCGCCTGCAGCCCCGGCCCTGCCACTGGTCCCGGGCCGGCCGCCCCGGCCTTCAAGTCCGCGCCCGCCCCCCCTGCCGGCGCGGGCTGCAAGCACCGCTCGGCGACCAGGCTCCAGCCCAGGACGACCGTCAGCGCCAGCAGCAGGAACGAGCTCTCGGCGTTGATCGCCGTCGACTGCACGTAGTGGCCGAACGAGAAGATGGAGAGCGGCAGCGCGACGAGCGCGACCGTCCGGCCCGCGACGCGCCGGGCGAGGAGGAAGAAGACGCCGATCGCGAGCGCGCCCAGAAGACCCAGGATCAACTTGGCCGGGAGGGCGTCGAAGCCCTCCTGCGCCGCGGAGACGCCCGTCAGGCGCAAGAGCGCGGCCAGGAGCGTCGTGAAGCCGGGGGGATGGAAGGGGATGCCCGAGTCGTAGGGGCGACCCTGGACCATGGCCAGGGCCGATTCGAGGTAGAAGGGCGTGTCGCCGCGGTAGAGGACGCTTGCCGGACCCCGCGCGTCGGACTGGCGCAGCAGGAAGAGCGCCCGCGCCGCCCAGGCGGCCAGGACCACGAGGACGAAAGGGCGCCACTGCGCGGACCGCGAGGGCGCACTCGGGCGCCCCGCGGGACCGCCGGTCTCGGATCTCCTCCTGGCGCGCGCGCTCATACGGCTCCGATTCGATGCGACCGCGCAAGAGGATAGCAGCCCGGAGGTGGAGGGTCGAGCGTCGCGGGCGTCCCGCGCGAGCGTTTCTCGCGCTCGGCCCCCGGAGCGCGGCGAGCGGGTAGGATCCGTCGGGGCGGCGGTTGACACCCCCGGCCCCGCGTCCCTAGCATCCTGCGCCGATCGCCCGATGGTGATCACGGCTCTCTGTCGCGCCGCGCGCGCCGCGCGCGCCGCGGGGCGCCGCGAGGCGCGCCGCAGAGCGCGCCGCCGCTCGATCGCGGGGGTGTCTTCGCGCACGGGGCAGTCCATGGCTCCCGACATCAGCATCATCGTCCCCGCCCGGGACGAAGCCGCAACGATCCCCCAGCTGGCGGCGGAGATCGAGGCGGCGATGGGGGCCTCCGGCCGCGACTGGGAGTGCCTCTGGATCGACGACGGCAGCGTCGACGACACGCTTCTCCGGCTGCGCGAACTGCGCGCCAGGCGGGGCGAACACCACTTCCTCTCCCTCGATCGCGGCTACGGCCAGTCGGCGGCGTTGGCGGTAGGGTTCCTCCGGGCGCGCGGGCGCGTCCTGGTCACGCTCGACGCCGATCTGCAGAACGACCCGGCCGACATCCCGCGCCTGCTGGCCGAGCTCGAAGCCGGTCCCGCGGCGATGGTCCAGGGGGTCAGGATCCGAAGACGCGATCGTTGGCTCCGCCGCGCCTCCTCCCGCGTCGCCAACGGCTTCCGCAACCGGGTGACCGGCGAGGCGATCCGCGACATCGGCTGCGCGCTCCGGGCCCTGCGGGCGGAGTGCGTCGAGCGCATCCCCCTCTTTCGCGGGATGCATCGCTTCCTGCCCACGCTCGTGCGCATGGGCGGATGGGGCGTCGTCGAGATTCCCGTGGCTCACCGGCCGCGAGGGGGCGGGCGCGCGAAGTACGGCATCCGCAATCGGCTGTGGGCGGGGCTGCTCGACACCTTCGGCGTGCGCTGGTGGCGATCCCGTCGGGTGCTGCCGCGGGTGCGCTGCTCGTCGATGGAGGGGGAATTGGGGGATCACGCGGCCGAGTGGTAGGGTAGGAGGACTCATCAGGGCAGACGCGAGGTGGGCTGCCCGTCTGCCGGGAGCGCCCGCAGTCGCCGCCGCAGGTCGATCGACTCTGCGGCGCATGGCCAAGGAAGGAGCGCGCATGAGCGGACAGGAAGTCATCCGGATCGGCGTCAACGGGTTCGGCCGCATCGGCCGGACGGTGTTCAAGCAGTTGCTGCGGCGGGACGACTTCCAGGTGGCCGGCATCAACGATCTGGCCAACCTCGAAGACCTCGCCTATCTTCTGAAGTACGATTCGGTCCACGGCTGGTATCCGCCCAAGGTCACGACCGGGGCGGGCTCCATCCAGGTGGACGGGCGGAGCATTCCCTTCTTCTCGAGCGCCGACCCTGGGCAGATCCCCTGGAAGGTGGCCGGGGCGGACATCGTCATCGAGTGCAGCGGCGCCCTCCGGGGCCGGGCGAAGGCCGCGGGCCACCTGAGTGCCGGGGCCAAGCGGGTGATCATCTCCGCCCCCTCCGACGATGCCGACGCCATGATCGTCCTCGGGGTCAACGAGCGGACCTATCGGCCGGAGTCCCACGAGATCGTCTCCATGGCTTCCTGCACGACCAACTGCCTCGCCCCGGTGGCCGGCGTGCTTCACGACTCCTTCGGCGTGCAGTTCCTCATGTTCACCACGGTTCACGCCTACACATCGAGCCAGTCGCTGGTGGATACGCCGGCCCGCCACCGGCGCCGCGGCCGGGCGGCTTCCCTGTCGATCATCCCGACGACCACGGGCGCGGCCAAGGCGGCCGAGAGGGTCCTGCCGCAGCTTAAGGGGAAGATGACCGGCATGGCCATGAGGGTCCCCGTCCCCAACGGCTCGATCACCGACATGGTGGTGTCGCTGGAGAGGGACGCGACCGCGGAGCAGATCAACGAGGCCTTGCGCGAGGCGGCGGGCAGGCCGCCGCTGCGAGGGATCCTGCGCGTGACGGACGAGGCGCTCGTCTCCCAGGACATCATCGGTGACCCCCACTCCTCCATCGTCGACGCGCAGAGCACGATGGTGCTCAACAACAGAGTCGCCAAGGTCCTCGCCTGGTATGACAACGAGTGGGGCTACTCGGCGCGACTCGTCGACTTCGCCGCGTTCATGGCCGGGAAGGGGTCGTCCACGGCCAAGGGCTGAGGGGGCCGCGCCGCCCGAGGGGTCGTCCACGGCCAAGGGCTGAGGGGCCGTGCCGCCCGAGGGGTCGTCCACGGCGGCCGCGGTGCCCCGCGGTGTCGGGCGACGGCGCCGTCCAAGGAGTGGGACTGAGAGGTTCGCCCCCGCGATGCCGTGGACTCCGCCGAGCTTGAGGGCGCTGACGCCGGAGGCCGTCTGGCTGGCCGCGGGCCTGCTTGCCCAGGCGCTCTTCGCCGCCCGCTTCCTCGTGCAGTGGATCGCCTCCGAGCGCGCCCGGGAGAGCGTCGTTCCCGTCGCCTTCTGGTATCTGAGTCTGGCGGGCGGGGCGATGCTGCTCGCCTACGCCGTCCATCGCCGCGATCCGGTGTTCATCCTTGGGCAATCGATGGGCCTCTTCGTCTACGGGCGCAATCTGCTGCTCATCCACCGCCGCGCCGCCGCCGAAAGGCGGGCATCCGGGATGGCCGGCGATCGCGGCGCGAGCCGCTAGCATGGACTCCGCGCTCCGGCAGAAGGCGGCCGGCGCGCTCCTGCTCATCCTCCTGGCGGCGGCGGTGTTCCTGCCCTATCTGGATCGCCTGCCCTGGGCGCACGAGGAGCCGCGGCGGGCGATCGTCGCCCAGGAGATGATCCTGACCGGGCAGCACGTTCAGCCGACGGTCTGCCAGCGGCCCTACTCCAAGAAGCCTCCCTTGCACAACTGGGCCATCGCGCTGGCCGCGGGCCGGGACGGGGTAGTCCGCCCCGGCGAGGCGCGCGCCGTCTCGCTGGCCGCATTCCTGCTCCTCGGCGGGGCGGTCTACCTGCTCGTGCGCCGCGAGATGCCCGGCGCCGCCCCCGCGGCGCTGCTGGCGACGCTCACGAACTACCTCATGGCCGGCGAGTACTCCAGGCTGGCCGAGCCCGATATGCTCTTCGCCCTGCTCACCTTCCTCGCCTACTTCATCTACATGCGCGACCCGGCGCGCCTGCCGGCGCTGGCGCTCTCGTCGCTCTGCTTGGGATCGGCCATCCTGGTGAAGGGCGTCGCGCCGCTCTTCTTCTATCCGGGCCTCATCCTCTACGCCGCGTTGCGGGCGCCGGATCGGCGGCGCCGGCTGCTCCGGCTCGCGCTTCACGCGGCGATGGCGCTGATCCCGCCGCTTCTCTGGGCGGCCGCGCTCGCCGGCGAGGGCCGCCTGGAGCCGATGCTCGCCGTCGTCGCGGCCGAGGTGGCTGGCAAGGCGACCGGCAGCCTCGGCGCCCACGCCCGGCACCTCGCCGAGTTCCCGTTGCGCCTCTTCGCCGTGCTACTGCCCTGGCCGGCGCTGCTCATCGCCGCCCGCCGCCCCGCGCCCGCCCGCGGCGCCCTCTACTGGACGAGCCTCTACGCCGCGGCGATCGCGTTCGCCCTCTTCCTGCTCGCCCCCGGTGCGCGGGAGCGCTATCTCCTGCCGGCCGTGCCCTACTTCGCCATCGTCACCGCCCACCACTTCGACGCCCGGCGCCTCGTCCCCCGCGCGGCGGCGGGGGCGTGGATCGCCGTGACGGCGCTGGCCGGGATCGCCGCCGGCGCGTTCCTCCTGGCGCGGGGGATCGTGCCGCAGGCGCTGATCCTCTTCGTCGCCGCAACGGCCGCGGCGGCGATCGCCCGGCGGCGACTGCGCTGGCTGGAGCTCGGCCTGGTCACGGCCGGGGTTCTGCTTCTCGTCCACACACACGGCGTTCTCTTCTACCGCACGACCTACCGGCCGGCGACGCTCCCCGCCGCCCGGGCCCTGGCGGGCGAGATCCGCCCCAGGCTGCCCGTGCTCATCGAGCCGCGCGCGGGCCTCCTGGGCCTGGCGGTGGACCTGGAAGGGTTGATCGGCCGGCCGCTCCACGACCGGGACGCGTTCGACTTCGACGAGCACTACCTAATCACCG